>DASURM010000067.1:0-21391 GCA_036280035.1 Burkholderiaceae bacterium
GGAAAGTCGAAGCGGGCCGCGGGCGCGAACGGCTCGACGACGAAGCGGGTGAGGTCGATCGAGCCGAGGCAGCAGCAGCCGTAGGCCGGAAGAGGCTGCTCTCCGCAGTTGTGAACCAACAGACCATTGGCATCGAAGGCATGAACATCGGAAACGGTGACGTCGTAGACCGCTTCCTCGCCGTCGGGTAGCACGGCTTCGACGGTCGCGACGAAGCGCTCGCGATTAAGCCTGCGCCGGTACTTGGCCAGCAGCGACTCGAGCCGCTCGGATTTCGCACTGTCCGCAAAGCCAACCAGATCAGCAAATCGCGCGACGTTCTCCCCGCTGATGATCAGTTCGTGCACAGGCTGGGTGTCGTACTCACGATGCCCACCTCTGCCATCGGGCATTGCTTTCGGCCCACCGCGATGACGGTCGCGGTAGATCGTGCTGACGACGCCCATGCGGTGCAGCATGCGCTGCGCGGCCTGCAAGACCGAAAGATCGACCTGGGTCAGTCGAACGCTGACGCCCTTGTCCTGCGTGCCTTGCACCGAGCCATCGGCGTCGAAGAGACCCCGCAACAGCCCGCCGCAGAACGCGGACGAACCCTGCTCCATGGCCGGCGTCACCGCCTTCGCCCCTGCCGCCATGCCCAGCGAGTGGGCTAGATCACGCAATGCCGTGGAAGCAAGGCGAAACTCGCCGCGCCCGGCGACCTGCTTCTGCCACCCCTTGAAGTCCGCACGGTGGGGCAGCGACTGCATCGCTGCAATGGCCGCACTCATGATGCCTGCCGCGGACGTGGGCAGAGTCGGCACGTCCTGCGTCGCCCCATTGGCCACTAGACGCAGTTCCGGCGCCCAGACCGATAGCACCGCTTTGTCGGTCTTCAGCGTGCCATCACCAATGAGCAACCCCAGCAGATAGCCCTGGTCGGCATTCAGAGGGCCATCCCAGCCTGCGGACGCACGATGATCGCTCAGCACGATCTCGTCACCGGACTGGAGATCGCCCGCATCGATCCACTCGCTCTCGACCACGTAGCGATTCTTCCGCTTCACCCGGCGTATCGGGTGATTCGCGGTCAGTCGCAAGACGTGTCCCTGCACAGTGGACAAACGCAGTACAGGCTTGAAACCCGTTGCGAAGAAGCCGTCGGACTGGGTGGCATATCCCTTGCCATCGACCACGGCGACAAAGGCCCGGCCGATCAGGTCGGCCACCTGGCGCGGGCCGTCGATCGTCTGCACCCAGGTATCGGCGGTCACGCACGGGTTGGTGGAATCGATCCTCTCGCAATACCCCAGGTTGTTGTCGGCGTTGATGCGGTCGATGAACAGCACGCCGGGTTCGGCGTGGTCGTAGGTCGAGCGCATGATCTGGTCCCACAGGTCGCGCGCGCGCGGCTTGCGGTAGACCCACAACCCGTCGCTGCGGCGGGTGGCGCCGGCGGCCTTCTGCGCCGCGCTCGGCTCGGCGCGGTGGGTCAGCTCGATCTCGCCGTCTTCCTCCACGGCGCGCATGAAGGCGTCGGTCACACCGACCGAGATGTTGAAGTTGCTCAGCTCGCCCTTGTCCTTGGCGTGGATGAAGTCCTCGATGTCGGGGTGGTCGCAGCGCAGCACGCCCATCTGCGCGCCGCGCCGGCTGCCCGCGCTCTCAACCGTTTCGCAGCTGCGGTCGAACACGCGCATGTAGCTCACCGGGCCAGAGGCGCTGCTCTGCGTGGTGCCGACCCAGGCGCCGCGCGGGCGGATGCGCGAGAAGTCGTAGCCCACGCCGCCGCCGCGGCGCATGGTTTCGGCGGCCTCGGTGAGCGCGGTGTAGATGCCGGGGTAGCCCTCTTCGGGCGCGGCAATCGAGTCGCCCACCGGCTGCACGAAGCAGTTGATCAGCGTGGCGCCGAGCGCGGTGCCGGCCGCCGAATCGATGCGGCCGGCGGGGATGAAGCCCGAGCGCTGCGCATCGAAGAAACGCGCCTCCCACTGCGTGCGCAGCGCCGGCGCCTCCACCGAGGCGAGCGCGCGCGCGACGCGCGCACGCACGTCGTCGACGCTGCGCTCGTCGCCCTTGGCGTACTTCTCGAGCAGCACCTCGTGGCTGATCGGCTGGGCGTTCAAGGTGGCGGCGGTTGCCGGTGCGGTCGCGGCGGCGGAGGATTGCGGCCCGTCGGGGCGGGCGATTTCGGTCATCGTGAGGGTCTCCAACGGGGCACACAGGCCCACTCAAGCGTCTTTTCGATGGCATTGTGGGTGGCGCGCCGCACCGCTTCAAGCGCGGCCGCGACAAGACCCGGCCGGCGACACGATACGCTACAGCTAGCGCCAGACGCCCAGGGTACACACTAGATGTAGGGCCGGCAAGCCGGACTAACGCTGCCGATGCAAAGCGATACAACCCGCTTCAGCGCCCGCGCCACAGCGGGCCGATGGCGTCGAGCACGTTCTTCAGCGCCACACCATACTCGGTGTCGCCTTCCATCACCAGCGCGCGCTCGAAGAACAGGCGATCGGCGTCGTCCTCGCCGCGCACCAGGCGCCACAGCGCATTGGCGGTCGCGCGCACGGTGAGCGCCACCGGCTGCGCCGACGGCGCCACCACGAAGCCGCGCGGGCCGAGCTGCAGGCGCACGCGCACGCCAACCTCGACCACCTCGACTTCGACCGTGCGGCCGGCCAGCGCGGCGCGCGCGCCCTCGTCGAGACGCGGCCACAGCAATTGGTCGAGCACGCGCGCGGCGACGAACGACGGCGGTTGCGTCGGCAGCCGGCGCACGACGTCGCGCACGCCGTGCGCCAGCGCGAGCCAGCGCGGCGGGGCCCGGCCTTCGGTGGTCATCATGGCTGCAGCACCTCCATGCCGGGGCGGCGGCGCGCGTAGCCGTTGACCAGCACACCAGGCAGATCGAGCGTGGCCAGTTCGTCCCATGCGCTCTGTGCCGCGCCGCGGTTGAGCGCGCGGTCGAACAGCTCGATCACGCCCGCGAAGTCGCCCCCGGTGGGCGACAGCCGCACGCTGCGCACGCCGGCGTCGCGCAAGGCATCGCCCTGGTCGATCAGGCAGTGCACGCCGGCCGATTGCGTCTGGATGCCGTTGAGCACCAGGAAGTCGCTGCCCTCGGTGCTGCGCAACAGCAGGCCGTCGCGGTCGTCGCGGCAGCGGTACTCGCACGAATCCTTGGCCAGCCGGTGATGGCGCGCGGTGAAGCAGCGCGCCGAGAACGCGAGCGGCATGCGGCCGAAGCCGAACACCTCGGTGGCGAGCGCGCCGGCGGGCCCGCGCACCGGGTCGGCCGGCGGGTTGATCAGCGCCAGCGCATCGAGCGGCAGCTCCAGCGGCGCCACCCAGCGGCCGGCGCCGAGCGCGGCGTGCTCGGCGAGCGCATCGCGGTTGTAGATGTTGATGTGCGGCCCGAGCACGAACGGCTTGCGCCCCGGCCGCTCCGAGCGGGCCAGCGCCAGCGCGCGCAGCGCCGACGCGTCGCCGGCCTCGACCGCGAACTCGTCCTGCTCGGCGATGCGGCGCAGGCTGCGCAGCTCGCTCTCCGACATCACCAGCACCTGCGTGGCCAGCACCACCTGCTTGCCGGCCGCGGCAAGGTCGCGCGCCAGCGCGAGCCAGTCGTCGAACGTGAACTCGTTGCGGCGCGAGCACACCACCTCGCCCAGCACCACGGTGCGCGCGCAGCTCTCGGCCACCGCGGCGTACAGCTCCATCGTCGCGGTGCGCGGCCACCAGTACTGCAGCGGGCCGACGGTGAGCTCGAGCGAAGGCTGTGCGTTCATCGGCGCGTGCCCCGGCATCCGGAGTCTGGCCTCATCTCCAGGGCCTGTCGTACGCACCGAGCGTGTGCTGCTGGCCCTCGGACCAGCGCGCCAGCCGCGCGCCCCATTCCGACGACACCGAATAGCGCGTGTCGGATGCGGCGAGGTCGATCGCCGAGCGCCAGACGCGCGTGACCTCGGCCACGTACTGCGGGCTGCGCTGGCGGCCCTCGATCTTGATCGCTCTGACGCCGGCGTCGATCAGTTGCGGCAGCAGCGCCAGCGTGTTCAGGCTCGACGGCTCCTCGAGCGCGTAGTCGCGCTGGCCCGCGACATCGAAACGGCCCTTGCACAGCGTGGGGTAGCCGCGCGGCTCGTCGCTGGCGTAGCGGTCGATCAGCACGCCGTTCAGACGCGCCTCGACGCCCTGCGGCGTCTCCTGCCAGCGCACCGCCGACGGCGGCGAGCACACGCCCGCGCCGTTGGGCGACTGGCCGGTGACGTACGACGACAGCGCGCAGCGCCCTTCGACCATCACGCACAGGCTGCCGAATCCGAACACCTCGACCTCGGCGCGCGTGTGGCGCGCGACGTGGGCGACCTGCGCCAGCGTGAGCACGCGCGGCAGCACGGCGCGCGCGATGCCGTAGCGCTCGCGGTAGAACTCGATCGCCTCGTAGCTGGTGGCCGACGCCTGCACCGACAGGTGCAGCCGCAACTCGGGGAAGTGGCGGTGCGCGTGCGCCATCACCGCGCTGTCGGCGACGATCAGCGCATCGGCGCCCAGTTCGGCGGCGCGCCGCACCGCCTCGTGCCACGGCGTGGCGTCGCGCGCATCGGCGAAGGTGTTGAGCGCCATCAGCACCTGGCGGCCGCGCGCGTGCGCGTAGACCACGCCCTCGCGCACCTGCGCGTCGTCGAAATTGAGGCCGGCGAAGTTGCGCGCGTTGGTGGCGTTCTTCAAGCCGAGATACACCGCATCGGCGCCGGCGTCGACCGCCATCTGCAGCGCGCGCAGCGAGCCCGCCGGGCACACCAGCGCGACGCGGCGCGGCGCGGCCGGTGCGCTCATCGGCTCGCCACCGCTCTGGCTGCCGTCGGGCTACACGCCGGCGCGGCCCCGAGCGTGCGATGCAGCGTTACCACCGAGCCGATCACGATCAGTGCCGGCGGCTTCGCGCCGTGCGCCTGCGCCAGCGCGGTCAGCGTCTCGACCGTGCCGACGATCGTGCGTTGGTCGGGGCGCGTCGCGCGCTCGACCACCGCTGCCGGCGTGTCGGCGCTCAGGCCGTGCGCGACGAGCTGCGCGCAGATGATCGGCAACATGGCCAAGCCCATGTAGATCACCACGGTCTGGCCCGGCCGTGCGAGCTGCGGCCAGTCGAGGTCGAGCGAGCACGGCTCATCCTCGCCGCGCAGGTGGCCGGTGGCATACACGAGCGAGCAGGCGTGGTCGCGGTGCGTCAGCGGGATGCCCGCGGCCGCGGCCGCACCCTGCGCCGCGCTGATGCCGGGGATCACGTCGAACGGGATGCCGGCCTCGGCCAGCGCCTGCGCCTCCTCGCCGCCGCGGCCGAAGATGTACGGGTCGCCGCCCTTCAGCCGCACCAGCGGCCGCCCGGCGCGCGCCAGGCCCAGCATCAGCTCGATGATCGCGCGCTGGCTGAAGCTGTGGTGGCCGGCGCGCTTGCCCACGCAGATGCGCTGCGCCTGCGGCGGCACGAGCGCGAGCACGTCGTCGCCGACCAGATGGTCGTACAGCACGATCTGCGCCTCGCGCAGCGCGCGCGCGGCCTTCAGCGTCAGCAGCTCGGGATCGCCCGGCCCGGCGCCCACCAGCGTCACGCGCCCCGGCACCGCCGCGACGAGCAGGCTCGCCACGTCGAAGCGCAAGGGCTCGTCGATCTTCGTCACGGAACGGGCACGCTGCGGGGTTGTCGTGCGCCGATTGTCGGTGCGCGTCCGGCGTGGTCCTTGAACCAGGTCAAGGACCTCCCGCGCAGCCTCGCGCGAGCGCAAGCACGCACTCAAGGCATCACCTCGACGTACTCGTAGACCTCGCAGTCGGTGATCTGCCGGCGCAGCGGCAGCGGCAGCGCGGCGAGCCAGGCGCGCGGATCGTGGCGATCGACCTCGCGGCCGATGAAGCGCAGCAACTCGCAGATCGGCTCGACCACGTTGGCGCGGTAGCGCAAGTCGTTCTTCACGTAGCCGAGGTAGAGGTTCTTCATGCAGTTGCCGCGGCACCAGGCGTAAGCCTCGCAGCCGGCGCACGGCATCGGAGCCGTCTGCTGCAACGGGCTCGGCTTCAGCCAGTTGCCCTGGATGCTGCCCATGCGCATCGCCGGCACGTACATCATGTCGGGGCACGGGTAGATGCTGCCGTCGGGCATCACGTTGACCAGGTGCGTCGACACGCGGCACTGCGTGCGGCCGGCGTACAGCTCCTGCGCACGCCCGGGCAGCAGCTTGTTGCGCACGATGCCCATCAGCGGGATCAGCGGGTAGAGGCGATCGGTGCGCGCGAAGAAGCGCGCGACCAGTTGCGCGAGCAACGCACGCCGGCGCTCGCACGAATCGCCGCCGTACTGCTCGCCGGCGACGAACTGCCAGTACAGATAGTCGAACGGCGAATCGTCGGCCACGAGCGCGTCGAACTCGTCGAAGCTCGTCGCCGGGTTGCCCCAGGTGACGCGCGCGGTGACGCTGCCGCCGATCGCGCCGCGCACCGCGCGCAGGTTCTTCAGCACCTGCCGGTACACGCCGCGGCCGCGGTAGCCGTCGGTGGTCGCCTCGCCGCCGTCGATCGACACCAGCACGTTGGACAGCCTGGCCAGCAGCTCCTCGGGCACGTCGTCGAGCAGCGTGGCGTTGGTCTGCAACTGATAACGCCAGTGCGCGAAGCGCTGCATCACCTCGGTCATCATCGGCCGGTTCAGCGTCGGCTCGCCGCCGTAGAAGGTGACGACGACCTCCTTGCCGCCCAGGTGGGTGTCGGCAAAGCGCGCCAGTTGATCGATGCTGTAGCGCAGCTCGGTCTGCGAGCCGAGCACGTCGCCGACGCCGAGCGAACAGTAACTGCACTTGAGGTTGCACTTCAGCGTGGTGAGCAGTTGCAGCTCGACGCGGTGGCCGACGATCGGGCTCGACGCCGGCGTGGGTTGAAACGTGAGGGCTTGATCCATGCAATCGACGTCCGACGGTTATCGGTCGGACCGCCCGCCACACCGGGACAACGGCAACGAACGGACGGGCGGCGGCGAAGGCTCGGCGCCGCGTCGAACGCGGCGCGTCAGCGCAGCCGCGGGGGGCCGTGGAAGTCGAGCGCGATGGCCCGCACGCCGGCGCGCGCGGCCGGGCTCGCGACCCCTGCTCGAAGGCGGGCCGGGTCGCCGGCACGCGGTGCAACGACTCGTGGCATCGACATTCGGTGATCGGATTTCGCGTGCAAGGTGCTTTGCGCCCCACCCGGGTCGCATGATCCTTGCCGAACGGTGGACTCTAGCCACCGCAATTCGCACGTTCCTTGCTCCGCGTCAAACTAGGGCCACTGGACGCGGCCACGCGCGGACCGATCGAGTGTTGACGCGGCGGCCAGCGTGCCCTGCAATCGCGATCGGCGGCGTTGACGCAATCGCCGTACAGGTGGGCACGAGACAAGTGATCCGGTCGGTCATCTTCGACTTCGAGGGCACGCTGGTCGATTTCCAGTGGCGGCTGGCCGAGGCCGAGGCACAACTGCGCCAAGCTTGCACTGCGTCGGGCTTCGCGGCGGCGGGCAACTATGCCGAGTTGTGGAACGCGGCGGCCGATGCCCTGGCGCCTCAGGGCCGCATCGACGAACTGCGCCGCGCGCTGGGCCCGATCTACGACCGCTGGGATGCCGACGCGCTGGCGCGCTGGTCGCCGCGACCCGGCGCGCGCGAACTGCTGCAGCGACTCGACGAGGCCGGCATCCGCGCGGCGATCGTCAGCAACATCGGACGCGCGGCGCTGAGCGGCGCGCTCGGCCGCTTCGGTTTCGAGCGCCGGCTCGCGCCGATCGTCAGCCGCGACGACGTGACCTTCATGAAGCCGCGCACGGAGGGCACGCTGCGCGCGCTCGCCGAGCTGCAGACGGTGCCCGAGGCGGCGCTGTTCGTCGGTGACAGCCGCGCCGACGTGCTCGCCGCGCGCGCCGCCGGGCTGCGCGTGGCCATCGTCCGCAACGGCGAATGCGACGAATCGGCCTTCGCCGCGCTGCCGCCCGATCTCTTCGTGTCGCGGCTCGACGAGCTGGTGGGGTGGATCGAAGGCGATGAGCGAGCGAGGCGCCCGCGCAGGCTCTAGGTGTCGCGGGCCGAGGCCCCGCAGGTGCAAGAACCTTCGATTCGCTCAGCCGCTTGCCTGGTCTGCTTGTTCGAGCGCGGTCGACGCGTCGGCCGGCGCCCAGCGGCCGACCAGCGCCGGCCGGGGATCGGCGCCCACCTGCAGCGCGAACAACTCGGCGTCGCCCGCGTGCTGGCGGCGCAGCACCAGGTCGCTGCGGTAGAAGACCGGGCCCTTGATCCAGAGATCGAGCTGCTGGCGCGGCAACTCGGCATCGATCCCCAGGCGCGCGAGGCATTGCCCGGCGATGCGCGGCGGGTGGTGGAAGGCGTGCGCATAGCCCAACGCGTTCGCGTAGCGGTCGCTCCAGTGCAGGCCGTTGTAGTCGCCGGTCAGCGCGCCGAAGCGCCAGCCCGCGCCGTGCCCCGATGACCAGCGCGCCGCCTCCGCGGCCGCCGCTTCGAGCACGGGGCTGGCCGCGCGGGGGGAGGGCTCGCCGGGCTGCGTGCCGCCGCGGCCGCGCCAGTAGAACGTGGTCAGGCTCTCCCACACCCGCTGCCCGCTGCTGCCGTGCAGCGCGCAGTACAGGTCGACTTCCACGCCCTTGTCGAGCCGGCGCAGCGCGTGCGGTTGCACGCTGATCGCGTACGCTTCGGCGGCCGCGAGCTGCGCGTGCTGCAGCATCCGGTTGCGCACCTGCAGGCTGCTCCAGATCGGCAGCGGAAAGCGACGGTCGGTGAGCAGCGCCATCTGCAGCCGAAACCCCCACACCTGCGGCCAGCCGAGCGGCAGCGTCGCACCGGCGCGCTGATCGGTCAGCGCGCAGTAGGCCTGCAGGTCGGCCGCGGGCGTCACGGCCGGCCCAAGCCGCAGCACCAGCGCGGGCAGCGCGAGGCCGCGCGCCTTGGGCAGGAAGGCCCGCGCCATGACCCAGCGCGCGTCGGGCGGGCGGTGCAGGTCGCGCACCTTCGATGGAATCGGGTTCATCGCGCACAAGGTTAGGCCACGGCGAACGGCCCGACTATCGCCAGGGCGACATCCGAGCGGGCAGGCCAGGGACGACCTGCGCGCCGCCGAGACGCAGTTGCGGTTCTTTGGCCAAGGTCAAGATCCGCGCGCCCGGGCGCGCCGACACTCGCGGCCACGACTGGCATCCGCGAGGGGGATGGCATGACGCCGGCGTCGCTGCTGGTGGTCGACGACGAAGCCGAGCTGCTGAGCCTGCTCGGCGAGTACTTCCATCGGCAGGGCCTGCGCGTGTGGACCGCGCCCGACGCGGCGAGCGCGCGCGCGATCGTCGCGGCGCAGGCGCCGCAGGTGGCGGTGATCGACGTCAACATGCCTGGCGAGGATGGCCTGTCGCTGGCGCGCTGGCTGCGCGTCGAGCATCCGGGCATCGGCATCCTGATGCTGAGCGCGGCCTCCGAGACGGTCGACCGCATCGTCGGCCTCGAAGTCGGCGCCGACGACTACGTGGCCAAGCCGTTCGACCTGCGCGAGCTGCACGCGCGCGTCAAGGGCCTGCTGCGGCGCATGCGCCCGCAGGCGGCGATGCCCGCGCCCGCCAAGGCCTGCACCGCGCCGAACGCAGCGGCTGCGAAGCAGGTCGTCTTCGGCACCTGCCGGCTCGACCTCGACCTGCGCCGCCTGTTCGACGCCCGTGGCGCCGAGGTCGAGCTGACGGCCTCCGAGCTCGACCTGCTGCTGCTGTTCGCGCGCAACCCCGGCCGGCCGTTGAGCCGCGACCAGATCATGGAGCGCGCGCACAACCGGAGCTGGGACGTGTTCGACCGCTCGATCGACCTGCGCGTCATGCGCCTGCGCCGCAAGGTCGAGCGCAACCCCGAGAAGCCCGAAGCCATCAAGACCGTGCGCGGCATCGGCTACCTGTTCGTGCCCGGGGGCGGCTCGTGATAGCCCCCGAGCCGGTGCCCGCGCGCGCCGTGCGACGGCTGCGCCGGCGCTATGCGTGGCTGATGCTCGCGCTAGCGGTGCCGGCGCTGGCAGCGGCCGTCTACGCGCTGGTGCTGCAGTACGAGATCCTCGAGGCGGCGGCGCAGCGCCAGCTCGCGATGAGCACCGAGCGCAGCGCCGCGCAGCTCGACGCCGTGCTCGGCCGCATCCGCGAGGACCTGTCGCGCCTGGCCGAGACCGCGCGCGCGCACGGCTTCGTCACGCGCGACGTGCAGGCCGACAAGCAGGCGCTGGCGCCGATTGCCCAGGACGTCTACACGCTCGATGCGCTGCCCGCGCTGCTGCGCGACGTGGCACCGCAGGTCATCCTCGCCGGCGCTGGGTGGGGCGATGCGCAGCGCCGCCACGCCGCGGTGGAGCGTGCCGCGCTGTTCGCCGAGCAGGCGCAACTGGCGATGCTGCGCGGCGGCCGCTTCAGCCGCGTCACCTACGTCGACGCCGAAGCCGGCGAGGTCTGGATCTATCCGTGGCAGGGGTCGGCGCAGTGGCTGGGCGAACTGTCGGCGGCCGATCCGCAACAGGCGCTGCGCACGCTCGCCGCTCAGGCAAGCCGGCCCGGCGAACGCGGCGCACCGATCGAGGGCGACGTGCGCTGGCGCGTGCGCGCGGCCGGGCAGCCGCGGGTGGCAGTGACGATGCGGCTGCCGGGCGGCGAGCCGCGCCTGCTGGCCGCCGATGTGCCGCGCGGCGCGCTCGATGTCGTCGCGTCGGTCGCCGCCGGCGCCAGGCGCCTGTGGATCGTCGACGGCGAAGGCAAGGTGGTGATCGACCGCATCGCGCCGAGCCGCACGCCGAGCGTCGTCGCGGCTGCGGCGCCGCTGCAGTTCGCGCGCGAGCACGTGGCGGCCGCGCTGGCGGCGCCGCTGGCGCAGCCGATCGGCCAGGCGCTGCTCGCCGCTCGCCCGTCGGCCGTCGCGCCGTGGGTCGCGCTGCAGGCCGGCGACCGCGCCGAGCTGCGCCGGCGCCTGCTGCTCGAGATGGCGCCGCACATCGCCGCCGGCGTGTTGCTGTTGCTGCTGTTCCTCGCCACCGGCGTCGTGCTGTGGCGCCGCTTCGGCGAGCCCTCGCTGCGGCTGGTGGATTACCTGCGCCGGCAGGCCGCCGACGAGCGTGCGCCCGAGCCGCGGGTGCCGGCCGACTGGGCACCGTGGCTGCAGCTCACGCGCGACACCTTCGCGGCCTGGCGCGATGCCGCAACGCGCGAGCAGCGCAGCGAGATGCTCAAGTCGGCGATCGTCGACCACGCGCTGACCGCGGTCGTCACCACCAATGCGCAAGGCGTCATCGTCGAGTTCAACCCGGCCGCGCAGCGCATGTTCGCGCGCGAGCGCAGCGAGATGATCGGGTGCCAGGCCGGCGGCACGATCGTGCCCGAGCGCGTGCGCGACGCGTACTTCGACGACCTGCGCCGCATGCGCCGCGGCGAGGTGCCGCAGATGATCGGGCGCCGCGTCGAACTGACCGCGCTGCGGCCCGACGGCAGCGAGTTCCCGGTCGAGGTGCTGCTGTGGCCCACGCAGTACGGCGACGAGACCTTCATCACCGCCTCGCTGGTCGACATCAGCGAGCGCCGCGCCGCCGCCGAGGAGATCGCGCGCCAGCGCGAGGCGCTGCGCCAGGCCGAGAAGCTCGCGGCGATGGGCAGCCTGCTGGCCGGCGTGGCGCATGAGTTGAACAACCCGTTGGCCATCGTGATGGGCCGCGCCAGCCTGCTCGAAGACAAGTGCAGCGATCCCGCGCTGCGCGCCGACGCCGCGCGCATCCGCGAGGCCGCCGAGCGCTGCGGCCGCATCGTGCGCAGCTTTCTGGCGATGGCGCGCAGCCGCCCGGCGGCGCGCACCGCGGTGCAGCTCAACGACCTGGCGCGCGGCGCCGTCGACCTGCTGCAGTACGGCCTGCGCAGCTCCGGCATCGACCTCGAACAGCAACTGCAACCCGACCTGCCGCCGCTGATGGCCGACGGCGACAAGCTCGGCCAGCTGCTGCTCAACCTGATCGTCAACGCGCAGCAGGCGCTGGCGCAGGCCGAGCCGCCGCGGCGCCTGCGCATCGAGACTGGCACCGATGGCGAGCGCGTCTGGCTGCGCGTGGCCGACAACGGCGTCGGCGTGCGCGACTCCGACCGCGGGCGAATCTTCGACGCCTTCATGACCACCAAGGCCGAAGGCGTCGGCACCGGGCTGGGCCTTGCGGTGGCGCGCGCGGTGGCCATCGAGCACGGCGGTGCGCTGCGGCTGGAGGCGCAGTCGCCGTTCGGCCGCGGCGCGTGCTTCCGCCTCGAACTGCCGCTGCGCGCGGCCGGCACCGCCGCGGCCCTGGCCGCGCCGCCCGGCGCGGCGCAGGACGCCGCGGCGGCCGGCCGCGTGCTGGTGGTCGACGACGAGCCCGAGGTCGCATCGATGATGCGCGACGCGCTCGAAGCGGCGGGCTACGAGGTGGCCACCGCCGAGTCGGGCGCGGTGGCCCTCGCACTGCTCGACGAAGGGCACTTCGACGCCGTGGTGTCGGACCTGCGCATGCCCGACCTCGACGGCCGCGCGCTGTGGCGCGCGATCCGCGAGCGCGACCGCGCGCTGGCCGCGCGCTTCGTGTTCGTCACCGGCGACACGCTGTCGCCGCTGGCCAGCGACTTCCGCCGCGAGAGCGGGGTCGAAGGGCTCGAGAAGCCCTTCACCCCTGCCGACCTGGTGCAGCGCGTACGCCGCTGCACGGCGCAGGCGCACTGAGGCTCGATCAGAGCAGTTCGAGCGCAAACCTTCCTGCTGCCCGCCACTGCCGAGGCCAAGTTCGCGTCCAGGGTGGCAAGCCTGCCCTTGTTGGCTCGCGCCAGCGCGACGAGGTAGCCGTCGGCCGGCACGTTCGCACCGAACAAATGAAACACGCGCGGCGCGCGCCGCGAAACGCGATCGATACGGCCGTCGCCGAGCATGCGCGCACCACGGATCGACGACCTCTCGCCCTCCTCGGCGCCCGATCCGCCAACCCTGGAGACTCGCCATGTCCGCAACGCTGCAACGGTCCCTCGAGCTCAGCGAGCAAACGAAGACGAAACGCGGTACCGGCGAACCGGCCCGCCCGCGCACTCCGCCGGGGAACCCGCAGCCTGCCACGCCGAGCCGGCGCCTGCTGTCGCACCTGGGGCTGGCGCCCGAGGCGCCTTCGCTCGACTACCTCGACCGGCTCGTGCGCGAGCATCAGTTGCGCGTGCCGTTCGAAACGCTGACCAAGCTGCTCGACTACGAGCCGGGGCTGCGCAGCGGCTGCTTCCTGCCGCATCCCGAGCTGTACGTCGATCGGATCGTGCGGCACGGCGCCGGCGGTGTGTGCTGGACGCTGGCGCGCGGCTTTCACTCGCTGCTTGTCGAACTGGGCTTCGACGCCTCGCTGATGATGATGAACCCCGGCCACTGCTGCGTCCGGGTCGAGCTGCCAGAAGGCCCGTACTACGCCGATGTCGGCTACGCCGCGCCGCTGTTTCGCGCCCACCCGCTGTTCGAATCGTTTGCGCTGGCGACACACCGCGAGGCGTTCGACTACCGCGTGCGGCCCGAGGGCATCGTCGTCACCCGCCGGCCCGGCCCGACGAAGCAGCTCGACCCGACCCCGCGCCGGCTCGAAGACCTGACGGCACACATCGCGGCAGCCAACGACTGGAGCGTGCCGCACAGCTTCCTGCACCGGCTGATCTACGCGCGAACGGTCGGCGGCGTGTTCACCAGTTTTCGCGACGGCACGCTGACGCGCCACGCACCCGACGGGCCCGAGGTGACCGCCGTCGACGCCACCGCCGCGCCGCGGGTGCTGGCGCAGGTGTTCGGCGTGGACCCCGATCTGTACCGCGCCGCCGAGGCCGTTCGAATGCGCTACGGACGGCCACCGGCCTGATCGCGCAGCGCGCCCGTGCCGCGGGCAGTGCCCGCGCACCGAACAAATGAAACGCACGCGGCGGCCGCCGCGAAACGCGATTGATACGGCCGCCGCCGACGATGCACGCCACCGATCGACGACCCCTTCGGTGCCAGAGCCGGAACCCAAGAGGAGAACCACCGTGAACGCAACGCTTCCATCTTCCATCGGCATCGGCTGCCTTGCCGCTGCGCTGGCGCTGGCCGCAGCGCCCGGCTTCGCCGCCGACCCGCTGCACGACAGCTTCCACCGCCTGCTGGCCGCGCGGCCCGCGGCCGCGCACACCCCGGCCGTGCCGCTGGGCCCGGCCGACCCGCTGACCGCCGCGCTGGTGGTGCCGCTGCGCGCCGGCACACCGCGCGCACCGGCCGGCCCGTCGAGCGATGCGGTGACCGAGAGCTTCGCTCGCATGCTGTCGCACGAGCCGAACTGGGCCACCCCCGCGCTGCCAGCGGGCGCCGGCACCGACCCGCTGATCGCGACGGTGGTGCGGCCGCTGCTGCGCGCGCCGCACGGCACCGTGAGCGCATCGCTGGCGCGCCGCTGAGGCGGCCAACGAGTCGCCATCACCCTCTTTGGCGAAGCGCGTCCGGCTGCGCGTGGCCGACAACGGCGTCGGCGTGCACCAACCCAGCCGCGCGCGGTGGCCATCGAACTGGCGAACGACTTCCGCCTCGAGAGCGGGGCCGAAGGGCTCGAAATGCCCTTCACGCCTGCCGATCTGGTGCAGCGCGTGCGGCGCTGCACGGCGCAGGCGCGCGGCCGCCCGGCAGGTCAGAGCAGTTCGAGCGCAGACCTTGCTGCTGCCGCCACTTCTGAAGCCAACTTCGCGTCCATGGTGGCAAGCCTGCCCTTGTTGGCTCGTGCCAACGCGAGGAGGTAGCCGTCGGTCACGCGAGAGTGGCTGGAAAGCGAAGCCGGGTCGAGATAGCGTTCATTGGCGATGCTGATGCTGTCGGGCCAGAACGCGTGGCCCGGCAGACCTCGGATGGCGGCCAAGGCCGGAGCGACCGCGCTCGGTGGGCCGGGCGAGTTCGGGTACTTCGGGTGGCCAATGATCCGCAGCAGACCGTTCTCGGTGATCGGGCAGGTGGCGAAGCTCTTGGCTCCCACCTTCGAAAACCAATCGTGCGCACGATCGTGCTGGACGTGCGCCGGGTCGACGAGGGCAATCAGCACATCCACATCCAAGAGATACGTCGTCAAGGCTGCTCGTCTCGAAGCTGATTGACCAGTTCGAGGGTGACCGCAGGGCCGCCTCGCGCGCGCGGCAACAGGGGGATGCCGTTGCGCTCGGATCTCGCTGTTCTCGACCCTCGACTCAAGCCCTGTCGCGCGAGAGCGGAAATGACTTCACCGACGCTCTTGCGCTCGCGCTCGGCCAAGTGCCTTGCCGCGGCCAACACGTCGTCGTCGAAGCGCGGCTCGGGCCTAGGTCACGCAGGTTGAGCGGCCGGCGCGTGCGCCCGCAGCGCAAGCCAGTCCTTGATCCCTTACAAGTTTTTCGCTGCAGTGCTCGGCGCGCCACGCACCGCATCGGTCGCTCCGTCGAGCCGCGCAGCGCAGCCCGCAAATTGATTCAGTTCAAAGACCCCGCGAATCGTGGGGACGACGATTCGCCCGAATTCGCCATCGAGCGAGCCGTACTCGAGCGCAGAGCGGATGCCGTCCTCGTCGGGAGGTTGGTGCTGCTCGGCGCGAGCCCAAGGAAGTCAACCTCATGACCGCATCGCATCGTCGTCTTCTCTCCGCGCTGCTGCTGGCCGCCTGGGCCGGCACCGCGCTCGCCCAACAACCCGCCACCACGCACGACAAGGCGGGTGTCAGCCCGCCCGAGCTGAACTACCAGGCCGGCACGTCGCCGTTGGCCAGCGAGCCGATGTACCAGAGCACGAACCCGAAGGCGCCGCCGATGACGCTGGCGGAGTTCGATCGTGCTCGCCAGATCTATTTCGAACGCTGCGCAGGCTGCCACGGCGTGCTGCGCAAGGGCGCCACCGGCAAGCCGCTGACGCCCGACATCACGCTCGGCAAGGGCACCGACTATCTGAAGGTATTCATCGCCTACGGCTCGCCCGCCGGCATGCCCAACTGGCAGACCTCCGGCGAGATGGACGAGAAGACGGTCGATCTGATGGCGCGCTACGTGCAGCAGGATCCTCCGCAGCCGCCCGAGTACGGCATGAAGGAGATGAAGGCCACCTGGAAGGTGATCGTCCCGCCCGCGCAGCGGCCGACCAAGAAGATGAACAACTACAACATCGCCAACATCTTCTCGACCACGCTGCGCGACACCGGCGAGGTGGCGCTGATCGACGGCGACACCAAGAAGATCATCAACATCGTCAAGACCGGCTATGCGGTGCACATCTCGCGGCTGTCGGCCTCCGGACGCTACGTCTACGTGATCGGACGTGACGCCAAGATCAACATGATCGATCTGTGGATGGAAAAGCCCGACAACGTGGCCGAGATCCGCATCGGTCTCGAGGCACGCAGCGTCGACACCAGCAAGTACAAGGGCTACGAGGACAAGCTGGCCATCGCCGGCTCGTACTGGCCGCCGCAGTACACCATCATGAAGGGCGACACGCTCGAGCCGCTCAAGATCGTCGGCACGCGCGGCATGACGGTCGACACGCAGGAGTACCACCCCGAGCCGCGCGTGGCGGCGATCGTCGCGTCGCATTTCGGGCCCGAGTTCGTCGTCAACGTCAAGGAGACCGGCAAGATCCTGATGGTCAACTACAAGGACATCGACAACCTCAAGGTCACCGAGATCCCCGCGGCGCGCTTCCTGCACGACGGCGGCTGGGACTCGACCCACCGCTACGTGATGATGGCGGCCAACCAGTCCAACAAGATCGCCGTCGTCGATGCCAAGGACGGCAAGCTGACCGCACTGGTCGAGGTCGACAAGATCCCTCACCCCGGCCGCGGCGCCAACTTCGTGCACCCCAAGTGCGGCCCCGTCTGGGCCACCGGCCACCTCGGCAGCGAGAAGATCTCGCTGATCGGCACCGATCCGAAGAAGAACAAGGCCCATGCGTGGAAGGTCTGCGAGACGATCGACGGCCAGGGTGGCGGCAACCTGTTCATCAAGACGCACCCGAAGTCGCAGCACCTGTACATCGATACGCCGCTGAACCCCGATCCGAAGATCAGCCAGTCGATCGCCGTCTACGACATCAAGAACCTGAAGGCGGGCTTCAAGGTGTTGCCGGTCGCCGAATGGGCCGGCCTCGGCGACGACGGCGCCAAGCGCGTCGTGCAGCCCGAATACAACAAGGCAGGCGACGAGGTCTGGTTCTCGGTGTGGTCGGCCAAGGATAAGCAGAGCGCGCTGGTCGTCGTCGACGACAAGACGCTGCAACTCAAGGCGGTGATCAAGGACCCGAGGCTGATCACACCCACCGGCCACTTCAACGTGCACAACACGCAGCACGACGTTTACTGACCAAAGAGGCGCACGCCATCATGAAGACACGTTGCACCGCGTTGACCGCTGTCGCCCTGGCGCTGGCCGCCTCCGGCGCCTTCGCCGCGGGCCCCGAAGACGCGATGAACAAGGCCGGCTGCCTGGCCTGCCACACCAAGGACAAGAAGCTCGTGGGTCCGGCGTTCAAGGACATCGCGGCCAAGTACAAGGGCCAGGATGTGGTCGCCAAGCTGATGGAGAAAGTGCGCAAGGGCGGCTCGGGCGTGTACGGCCCGATCCCGATGGCGCCCAACCCGCCCGACAAGATCAACGACGCCGACCTGAAGGCGGCGGTCGAGTTCATCCTCAAGGGCTGAGGGTCCGGCATCCTGGAGTGCCATGCGCGCCGCCGCCGTCGCGCTGCTGCTAGGCTCCTTCGCGGGGGCCAGCGGCGCACAGGCGGCCGACGCGGCGCGCCTGCAGGCATCGGTGCGCATCGACGAAGCGCGCCAGCGGGAGCTGACGCGCATGGTGCGGCACGATTGCGGCGCCTGCCACGGCATGCACCTGACCGGCGGGTTGGGTCCGGCGCTGACGCGCGAGGCGCTGGCCGACAAGCCGCTCGACGCGATGACCGCGACCATCGTGCACGGCCGCCCCGGCACGCCGATGCCGCCGTGGCGCGCGCTGCTGAGCGATGGCGACGCCCGCTGGATCGCCGAGCAACTGGCGCGCGGCTTCCCGCAGGAAGCGAAGAGGGCGCGATGAGGCGCCGCCAAGCGCTCGGCTCGGCGGCGACGCTGCTCGCGCCCTGGTTCGGCGGCTGCGCCACCGGTGCGGCCGCACCCGCGGGCACGGGCGACCTCGGCGTCGTGATCCAACGCGCGCGCGGCGCGGTGTCGATCGTCAACACCAGCTCGCGCACGCTGCTGGCCGAGGTGCCGGGGCTGGGCGATCTGTCGCACGCGTCGGTGGTGTTCTCGCGCGACGGCGGCAGCGCCTACGTGTTCGGCCGCGACGGCGCGCTGACGCGCGTGAATCTGCTGGCAAAGCGCATCGACACGCGCGTGCAACAGGCCGGCAACTCGATCGGCGGCGCCATCTCGGCCGACGGCACACTGGTGGCGGCGCAGAACTACACGCCCGGCGGCATCAAGGTGTTCGACGCGCGCACGCTGGCGCTGGTGGCCGACCTTCCCGCGCTCACGGCCGACGGCAAGCGCTCGCGCGTGGTGGGCCTGGTCGATCTGCCGGGCCGGCGTTTCGCCTACAGCCTGTTCGACGCCGACGCGATCTGCATCGCCGATTTCAGCGACCCCGCCGCACCGCGCGTCACGCGCCACGACGGCATCGGGCGCCAACCCTACGATGCGCTGGTCACGCCCGACGGCCGCCACTACATCGCGGGGCTGTTCGGCGAAGACGGCCTGGCGCTGATCGACCTCTGGCAGCGCGAGCCGAAGGCGCGCCGCATCCTGGCCGGCTACGGCCGGGGCGAGGCCGCGCTGCCGGTGTACAAGATGCCGCACCTGCGCGGCTGGGCGGTGGCCGGGCGCAACGCGTACCTGCCGGCGATCGGCCGCCACGAGGTGCTGGTGGTCGATACGCAGAGCTGGCAGGAGGTCGGCCGCGTCGCGGTGGCCGGCCAGCCGGTGTTCGTGATCGCGCGCCCCGACGGCCGCCAGGTGTGGGTGAGCTTCGCGCTGCCCGACTACCACCGCGTGCAGGTGATCGACACCCTCGAGCAGCGCGTGGTGCGCACGCTCGAGCCGGGCCGCGCGATCCTGCACCTGGAGTTCACGCCGCGCGGCGAGGCGGTGTGGCTGAGCGCGCGCGACGACAACCGCGTGGTGGTGCTCGACACGCAGAGCTTCGCGACGCTGGCGTCGCTGCCGGTGGATTCGCCGAGCGGCATCTTCTTCACCGCGCGCGCGGCGCGCGTCGGGTTCTGACGATGGCACCCGGCCCCGACACGCTGCGCCAGCGCCTGCTTAACGACTGGCAGCGCGACTTCCCGCTCGTGCCGGCGCCGTTTGCGTCGATTGCGGCGACGCTGCACACCAGTGAATCCGCGGTGCTCGAGCACTATCAGCGGCTGCGCGCCGACGGTGCGTTGAGCCGCATCGGCGGCGTGTTCGCGGCCGGCGCCGGCGGCGCCGGTGTGCTGGGTGCGCTGGCAGTGCCGCGCGAGTGGCTGGCCGAGGTTGCGGCGCTGGTGTCGGCACAACCCGGCGTCAACCACAACTACGAACGCGAGCACCGCTTCAACCTGTGGTTCGTGCTCAACGGGCGCAGCGTCGAGGCGGTGCAGCGCACGCTCGACGCGCTGCAGGCGGTGCTGCAGTTGCCGATGCTGCGGCTGCCGATGCAGCGCGCCTACCGAATCGACCTCGGCTTCGACCTCGGCGCTGCGGTGTCGAACGCGCCCACCGCGACCCGCGCCGAAGCCGCCGCGCCGCTGCCGGCCGCCGACTGGCCGCTGGCGGCGCTCGTCGAGCAAGGCCTGCCGCTGGTGCGCCGGCCATACGACAGGTGGGCGCTGCAGCTCGGCTGCGGCCTCACGCAGGTGCTCGACGCGCTGGCGCGCTGGTTGCGCGATGGCGCGCTGCGGCGCTTCGGGGTCGTCGTGCGGCACCACGAGCTGGGCTTCGATGCCAACGCGATGACGGTGTTCGACGTGCCCGACGACGCCGTCGACGCCTGCGGCGCGGCGCTGGCGCGCGACCCGACAGTCACGCTGGCCTACCGGCGCGCGCGCGCGCCGGGTTGGCCGTACAACCTCTACTGCATGGTGCACGGGCGCGAGCGCGCCAGCGTGCGCGCGGCGATCGACGCCGCGACCGGCCGTGCCGGCCTCGACGGCTGCGCGCGCGAGATCCTGTTCTCGCGCCGGCGGTTCAAACAAGAAGGCGCGCGGCGCTTCCGCGACCTGCAGCAACACGAGGCCAGCCATGCATGAAGACCACTCGCTCGGGTTCGATGCCGTCGACGCGCGCCTGATGCAGCGCCTGCACGGCGGGCTGCCGCTGGTCGACCGGCCGTTCGCGGCGGTCGGACGCGAGCTGCGCCTGAGCGAGGACGAGGTGCTCGACCGATTGACCAGCCTGCTGGCGCACGGCGTGCTCACGCGCTTCGGGCCGCTGTTCCAGATCGAGCGCGGCGGCGGCGTGTTCGTGCTGGCCGCGCTGGCGGTGCCCGAGGCGCGCTTCGACGCGGTGGCCGAACAGGTGAACGCCTGGCCCGAGGTGGCGCACAACTACCGGCGCGAGTCCGAGCACGGGTCCGAGCGCACAAGTGCGGCCCGCTCCCGCCGGGCGGGCGCGCCGGCCGAGTTGAACATGTGGTTCGTCGTCGGCGCCGAGTCGGCCGCCGCGGCCGAGCATGTCTTGCAGCGTATCGAAGCGGACACCGGGCTTGCAGTGTGGCGCTTTCCGAAGGAGCGCGAGTTCAAGGTCGAGCTGAAGCTGCCGCTGGAGGTGGGCAACGAGCTGGGGAGCGACGATGGCGCTGACTGAGTTCGACCGCGCGCTGGTGGCGGCGCTGCAAAGCGGCCTGCCGCTGGTGCCGCAGCCCTACGAGGCGGTGGGCGCGATGCTCGGCGTGAGTGCCGAGGCGGTGCGCGAGCGTCTGGCGGCCATGCTGGCCAGCGGCCTGGTGCGACGCATCGGCGCGGTGCCCAACCACTACAAGCTCGGCTACACCGCCAACGGCATGAGCGTGTGGGACGTGGCCGACGAGTCGGTCGACGCGCTCGGTGCGCAGGTGGCCACGCTGCCCGGCGTGAGCCACTGCTACCGCAGGCCGCGCCGGCTGCCCTCGTGGCCGTACAACTTGTTCGTCATGCTGCACGGCCGCTCGCGTGCGCAGGTGGCGGTCCAGGCGCAGGGCATCGCCAAGCTGCTCGGGCCGGCGTGCCGCGGCCACGACATCCTGTATTCGACGGCGATCCTGAAGAAGACGGGCCTGCGGCTGCGCAACGACTGGGCCGACAGCGCCTGAGCGGACAACGAGACGCCCTGCACCATGTTCCGCGTGT
>DASURM010000068.1:0-4528 GCA_036280035.1 Burkholderiaceae bacterium
GAACTCGACGCCACGATCGCCGACATCGAGAACCGCCTCGAGGAGCTCGAGCGCGACGAGGCGATCTTCGGGCGCGTGCGCCGCTAGAGGCGCGATCGATGGCGCCGCGCTGCGCGGCCCTTTGCACTGGAATGGCGCATCCTCTCGCCGCCACCGCAGGTTGTCGCGGGCCGTCGATCCTCGCGCTGGTGTATGGTCGCGCCCATGCGCGCGGTATGGCGGCGGCGGTGCTCCGATGCGGTGATCGCGCTGGCGGTGGCCGCCGTGGTCGGATGCGCGGGCACGCCGCGCGGCCGCGCGCCGTCCGGCGGACGCGACGGCGCGGGCACCAGCCCGCCACCCAACCTGGCGCAGGTGCCCGATGCCGAGCCGCGGCTCGAGCCGCTGCGCAGCGGCGGACCGAACAAGCCGTACGAAGTGTTCGGTCGCACCTACGTGCCGCTGGCCGGCGACGTCGCGTTCAGCGAGCGCGGCCTGGCCTCGTGGTACGGCCGCAAGTTCCACGGCCGGCCGACCTCCAGCGGCGAGCCGTACGACATGTACGCAATGACCGCCGCCCACAAGACGATGCCGATCCCGAGCTACGCGCGCGTGCGCAACCCGGCCAACGGCCGCGAGGTGATCGTGCGCATCAACGACCGCGGGCCGTTCCACGAAGGCCGGGTGATCGACCTAAGCTATACGGCAGCGCTGAAGCTCGGCGTGCTCAATGCGGTGGCACCGGTGGAAGTCGAGCGCATCACGCAGGAGGCGATCCGCACCGGCGCGTGGCGCGCGCGGTCCGACCGTGCGTTCGCGGCGACGCCGACGCCCAGCGTCGTGGCCACCGCGCCGCCCGCGCCTCCTGCGGTGAGCCCGCCCGAGGTGCCCATCGGTGCGATCACCACGGTGGCGCTTGTGCCCCCGCCCGCAGCAAGCGACGCGACCGACAGCGCGGCGTCCGTCGACGACGCTGCGCGCGCGCCGCGGCCGATCGCGATGGCCGCATCGGGGTTCTGGCTGCAGCTCGGAGCGTTTCGCGAGCGCGACGGCGCGCTCGATTTCCAGCGCAAGGTCGAGCGCGAACTCGACTGGCTGGCGCCGTCGCTGGCGGTTTTCACCGACCGCGACCTGCATCGGTTGCAGGCCGGCCCGTACCGCACGCGCGCCGACGCCAGCGGCGCCGCCGAGCGGCTGCGCGCCGAGTTGCAACTGGTGCCGATGATCGTCGAGCGGCGCTGACGGCAGGCGGCTTGCCGCGCCGGCGGGCGTCTTCTCCCGCGAGCGGCTTCAGGCCGGTTCAAGCCACGTGCTTGAGCACCGCGACGAAGTGGCAGCCGCTGCCCACCAGCACGAACAGGTGCCACACCAGGTGGCCGAAGCGCATGCGCTCGTCGAGCAAGAAGAACAGCGTTCCTGCGCAGTAGGCGATGCCGCCGGCGAGTAGCCACTGCAAGCCTTCGCGACCGAGCGATGCGACCAGGGGTTGCGCGGCGGCGAACATCAGCCATCCGAACGCCAGGTACAGCGCGGTCGACAGCGCACGGTCGCGCAGGCAGCCCGTGAGCTTGAGCGCCACGCCGGTGGCCGCCACCGTCCACACCAACGCCAGCAGCGGCGCGCCCAGCGCGTGGCCGAGCGCGAACGGCGTGTAGGTGCCGGCCATGAAGAGGTAGATCGCCGCATGATCCAGACGCCTGAGCCAGCCCTTGGTGCGATGCCCGGCCGGCGTCGCGTGATACATCGACGACACCGTGTAGGCCAGCAGCATGGTGGCAGCGAACACCCACGTGCCGACCTCGCGTCCGCCCGATCGCGCCGCATGCTCGGCGGCCAGCACCGGCAACGCGGCGAGCGCGACCACGGCGCCCAGGGCATGGCTGGCCGTGTTGGCAAGCTCCTCGCGCAGTCTCGGTGACACCGGCATGCCCGCGCTCCTGGTACGCACACCACGATGCGCACGCAGCCAGTGTGAACACGGGCGCAACGACCCGGCATCCCGCGGCCGTGGGCCAGCCCTCGTTCAAGGGCCTCGTTGCCCCGGGGATCGCAAGCGGCGGCGCTGCCGCTCAACGCGCGTAGTCGAGCACCGCGAAGAAGTGGCACGCGCTGCCGGTCATCACCAGCAGATGCCAGGCCAGATGCGCGTAACGCACCCGGCTGTCGAACAGGAACACCACCGCGCCCGCGGTGTACGCGAGCCCGCCGCCGACGAGCCAGGCCAGCCCGGCCGCCGGCAGGCGCTGCACCAGCGGCACCAGCGCGACCAACGCCACCCACCCCATCGCCACGTACAGCGCGGTCGACGCCAGCGGATGACGCAGCCGGTTCAGCAGCTTGGCCGCCACGCCGAATGCCGCCAGCGCCCACACGACGCCGAACAGCGACCAGCCCCAGCCACCGCGCAGCACGCCGAGCACGAACGGCGTGTAGCTGCCGGCAATGAAGACGTAGATCGCGGCGTGATCGATGCGGCCGAACCAGCGCTTGGCAGCCCCCCGCGGTAGCGCGTGGTAAAGCGCCGACACCAGGTACAGCACGATCATCGTCGCGGCGAACACGCTGGCGCCCACCACGTCGGCGGTGCCGCCGTGCTGCACCGACACCACCGCGAGGATCGGCAGCGACGCCACCGCGAGCAGGAAGCCGATGCCGTGGCTGATCGCATTGGCGATCTCCTCGCCCAGCGTCTGCGGCCGCGCAACGAACAGCGGCCGCGGTGTCGCCTTCGTCATGGCCTGCCGCGCCTGGCTTCAGCGCCCGCCGCTGACGGTGAGCACGCTGCCGGTGACGTAGCTCGACTCGTCGCACACCAGCCAGGCGATCGCGCGCGCGACCTCCAGCGCGGTGCCGGGGCGTTCCATCGGAATGATCGACGCCGACTTGTGGGCGCGTGCCGCGTCGCCCGAGTCGGCGTGGATCTCGGTGTCGATGATGCCCGGCCGCACCGCGTTGACGCGCACGCCTTCGAGCGCCAGCTCGCGCCCGAGGCCGAGCGTGAAAGCGTCGATCGCGCCCTTGCTGGCCGCGTAGTCGACGTACATGCCCCCCGCGCCGAGCGAGGAAGCGATGCTCGAGAGGTTGACGATCGCCCCGCCGGCGCCGCCGTGGCGTGTGCTCATGCGCCTGACCGCCTCGCGCGAGCACAGCAGCGTGCCCAGCACGTTGACGTCGAGCATGCGCTTCAGGCGCGCCGTGCTCATTTCGTCGAGCCGCGACTTCATGTCGACGATGCCGGCGTTGTTGATCAAGGCGGTAATGCGCCCGAGCCCTCGGTCCACCGCGGCGAACATCGCCAGCACCGCGGCTTCGTCGGCGACGTCGGCTCGCACCAGCAGCGCGCGGCGACCGAGGGCGCGCACGTCGGCAGCCACGCCTTCGGCGGCCGCGGCGTTGTGCGCGTAGTTGATCGCCACGTCGTGTCCGCGCTCGGCGAGCAGCCGCGCCGTGGCGGCGCCGATGCCACGGCCGGCGCCGGTGACCAGAGCGATGCGCGACATGGGCAAGGCGGCTTTCACTTCCAGACAACGGGTGCATTGTCGCCCCCGGGCAACCCTTGGCCCGCAATGCCCACGCGCTTGGGTACATTGCAGCGTCGCCTACGAGTCAAGCCATGAAACGCCGCACCCTGATCTCGCTCGCCCCGGCCGCGCTCGCCGCGCCGGCGTTCACGCTGCATGCACAAGCGCCGGAGAAGCCCAAGGCCACGTTGGCCGTGGGCGGCAAGAACCTGCTGTACTACCTGCCGCTGACCATCGCCGAGTCGATGGGCTACTTCAAGGCCGAAGGCCTCGACCTCACGATCAACGATTTCGCCGGCGGCTCGCAGTCGCTGCGCGCGCTGGTCGGCGGCAGCGTCGACGTGGTGTCCGGCGCGTTCGAGCACACGGTCAACATGCAGGCCAAGGGCCAGCGGCTGCGCGCCTTTGCGCTGATGGGCCGCGCGCCGCAGATCGTGCTCGGCGTCAACCCCAAGACGATGCCCGGCTTCAAGAGCGTCGCCGATCTGCGCGGCAAGAAGATCGGCGTCACCGCGCCCGGCAGCTCGACCAACGTGATGGCCAACTTCGTGCTCGCCAAGGCGGGCCTGAAGCCGAGCGACGTGAGCTTCATCGGCGTCGGCGCCTCCAGCGGCGCGGTGGCCGCGATGCGCTCGGGTCAGATCGACGCCATCAGCAACCTCGACCCGGTGATCACGCTGCTGCAGCATTCGGGCGATCTGAAGATCGTGTCCGACACGCGCGTGGTGGCCGAGGCCGACAAGGTGTTCGGCGGCCCGATGCCGGCGGCGTGCCTGTACGCCAAGCAGGAGTTCATCGACAAGAATCCGGCCACCGTGCAGGCGCTGACCAACGCGATCGTGCGCGCCGACAAATGGATCCAGGCCGCGGGCCCGGGCGACATCATCAAGGCTGTGCCCGAGAGCTACCTTCTCGGCGACCGCGCGATCTACATCGACGCCTTCCTCGCCGCCAAGGGCGCGCTGTCGGCCGACGGCATGATCCCCGACAAGGGGCCGGACACCGCGTTTCGCGCGCTGGCCAGCATC
>DASURM010000069.1:0-13461 GCA_036280035.1 Burkholderiaceae bacterium
AGCGGTGGGCTCCCACGCCTGCGCGGCGGGGGCCATCAGGGCGGCGGCGATCGCCAGCGCGGCGAAGCGGCCGCCACGTCGGGCTGAGGAGGTGCAGGCTGCGGTCATGGCTGTCGGCTGGAGCCGTCGTTCGAAGATCCGGATGCGGGATGCTAGTCGCTCGCGGGGTGGCGCACCCATCGCGTCGCCGCGCGGCGGCCGGCCCCGCCGAGAATGTCACGGCCCTGGCCGCGCGCCGATTCTCGCCTGTATCGTTTTCGACAGCGGCGCTGCCGGGGCGACCGCAGGCCTGCGCGAGCGACGACCGGAGCCGCATCGCAGCGTTGCGGCCCGACCGCGCCGGCACGGCCGCCCGCCGCCGGGGCTGCCGGCAGCAGGCAGCATCCTCGTCGCCGTCCGGTCGTTCGGTGCGGCGCACCTAAAATCGCGGGTCGCCCTGCAAAGCCGCGCATGAAAGCCGCCGAGATCCGCTCCACGTTCCTGTCGTTCTTCGAATCCAAGGGCCACCAGGTGGTGCCCAGCTCGCCGGTGGTGCCGCACGACGACCCGACGCTGCTGTTCACCAACGCCGGGATGAACCAGTTCAAGGACGTCTTCCTCGGCTTCGACAAGCGGCCGTACACGCGCGCGGCCACCGCCCAGAAGTGCATCCGCGCCGGCGGCAAGCACAACGACCTGGAGAACGTCGGCTACACCGCGCGCCACCACACGTTCTTCGAGATGCTTGGCAACTTCAGCTTCGGCGACTACTTCAAGCGCGACGCGCTGAAGTATGCGTGGGAGTTGCTCACCGTGCACTTCGAGTTGCCTGCCGACAAGCTGTGGGCGACGGTCTACGCCGAGGACGACGAGGCCTACAACATCTGGGTCAAGGACATCGGCCTGCCGCCGCAGCGCGTGGTGCGCATCGGCGACAACAAGGGCGCTCGCTACGCGTCGGACAACTTCTGGATGATGGGCGACACCGGTCCGTGCGGGCCGTGCTCGGAGATCTTCTACGACCACGGCCCCGAGGTGGCAGGCGGCCCGCCGGGGAGTGCCGAACAGGACGGCGACCGCTACATCGAGATCTGGAACAACGTCTTCATGCAGTTCAACCGCACCGAAGACGGCGTGATGCACCCGCTGCCCAAGCCGAGCGTCGATACCGGCATGGGGCTGGAGCGGCTGACCGCGGTGTTGCAGCGCGTGCATTCCAACTACGAGATCGACCTCTTCGCGACGCTGCTGGCGGCCACCCGCGACGCGGTGGTCGCGGCCGGCGGCCAGTCGGTCGCCGACCTGCAGACGCCATCGTTGCGCGTGATCGCCGACCACATCCGTGCCTGCGCGTTCACGGTCGCCGACGGCGTGATCCCGGGCAACGAGGGCCGCGGCTACGTGTTGCGTCGGATCGCCCGGCGCGCGATCCGCCACGGCTACAAGCTCGGCGCGCGCACGTCGTTCTTCCATCGGCTGGTGGCGCCGCTGGCCGCCGAGATGGGCGCGGCCTACCCGGAACTGCGCCGCGACGCGGCGCGAGTCACCGAGGTGCTGAAGGTCGAGGAGGAGCGCTTCTTCCAGACCATTGCCAACGGCATGGAGATCCTCGAGACGGCGCTGGCCGGCGGGACGAAGCAGGTCGATGGCGAGACGGCGTTCAAGCTGCACGACACCTACGGCTTCCCGCTCGACCTCACTGCAGACGTCTGCCGCGAGCGCGGTGTGACGGTCGACGAAGCCGGCTTCAACGCGGCGATGGGCCGCCAGCGCGAGCAGGCGAGGGCGGCGGCCAAGTTCAAGATGGCCGCGGGTCTGGCGTACAGCGGCGAGCCCACCAGCTTCCACGGCTACGACAGCCTCACCCGCGACGGCGCCAAGGTCACCGCGCTGTACGTCGACGGCACGCCGACGCTCAGCGTGGGCGCCGGCGACGACGCGGTGATCGTGCTCGACCACACGCCGTTCTACGCCGAGAGCGGCGGGCAGGTGGGCGACACCGGTGAGCTGCGCAGCGCGACCTTCCGCGCGCTGGTCGAAGACACCACCAAGATCCAGGCCGACGTGTTCGGCCATCAGGTGCGCGTGGTCGAAGGCACGCTCGGGGTGGGCGACACGGTCAACGCCCGGGTCGACGCCGAACAGCGTGCGAAGACGATGCGCAACCACAGCGTGACGCACTTGATGCACAAGGCGCTGCGCGAGGTGCTGGGCGATCACGTGCAACAGAAGGGCTCGCTGGTCGACGCCGACCACACCCGTTTCGACTTCGCGCACCACGCGCCGATGACCGACGAACAGATCCGCAAGGTCGAGGCGATCGTCAACGCCGAGATCCTGGCCAACGCACCGACGCAGGCGCGCGTGATGCCGATGGAAGACGCGCAGAAGCTCGGCGCGATGATGCTGTTCGGCGAAAAGTACGGCGACCGCGTGCGCGTGCTCGACATCGGCTCGAGCCGCGAGCTGTGCGGCGGCACGCACGTGCAGCGCACCGGCGACATCGGCCTGTTCAAGATCGTCTCCGAGGGTGGCGTCGCCGCCGGCGTGCGGCGCCTCGAGGCGGTGACCGGCGACAACGCGCTGGCGTACCTGCAGCAGCTCGAGTCGTCGATGGCGCAGGTGGCCGGCGCGCTGAAGGTGACACCTGCCGAGGTGCACACCCGCGTCGGCGTGGTGCTTGACCAGGTGCGTGGCCTCGAGAAGGAACTCGCGGCGCTGAAAGGCAAGCTGGCGTCGGCGCAGGGCGACGAGCTGCTCGCGCAGGCCGTCGACGTCAAGGGCCTGAAGGTGCTGGCGGCCACCCTGGACGGCGCCGATGCCCGAACCTTACGCGAGACGATGGACAAGCTGAAGGACAAGCTCAAGACCGCCGCCATCGTGCTGGCCGCGGTCGACGGCGCGAAGGTGCAACTCGCTGCCGGGGTGACGAACGACAGCACCTCGCGCGTGAAGGCGGGCGAACTGGTCAACTTCGTGGCGCAGCAGGTCGGCGGCAAGGGCGGCGGCAAGCCCGACCTGGCGATGGCCGGCGGCACCGATGCCGCCAAGCTGCCGCAGGCGCTGGCGTCGGTGCGCGGCTGGGTCGCCGAGCGGCTGCAGCGGCCGGGCAAAGGGACAGCGGAATCCTGATGGCAGCATCCCTCGCCGAGCCGCCGGCGGTGGCAATCGACTTCGAGCAGGTTTGCTGGCGCCTCGGCGGGTTCGACGGTCGCGTCTCGCCCGAATGGGTCGATGGCTACCTCACCGGCGTGCTGGCCGGCCCGCGCGCGGTGCCGATCGAGCAATGGTTGCCGGCAATGCTGGGTGACACCTTCGCACGCGTGTTCGCCGATCCCAGCGATGCCCGGCGGGCGCAACGCGCGCTGTCGTCGCGCTGGAGCGAGCTGGCACAGCAACTCGACGCCGAGGGCCTGCTCGGCAGCCCCAGCAGCATCTACCTCGAGCCGTGGATCGTGGCCTACGAAGCGCACGATCATGAAACCTACGTCGCGCAGGGGTTCGGCGACGTGCAGCAGGCGGCCGATGAGTTGCGCCCAGGGGTCGGCTGGTCGCGCGGCTTCCTCGCGGCAGTCGAGCACTTCGCGGCCGACTGGGTCTTGCCGGCGCCCGATGCGCAGGACGCGGCCCGCTACCACGACGCGATGAACCGCATTCGCGATCTGCAGGCGCCGACGCGCGGCGCGGCTCCTTCGCCCGACCGCGATGCACAGATCGACGCCGCCTGCCTGGCGGCGCAGCAGCTTCGCCTGTACTGGGTCGACCACGCGCCGAAGCCGTCGACACGGCGCGTCGAGGCACTGCCCGGTCGCAACGATCCATGCCCCTGCGGTAGCGGCCTGAAGTTCAAGAAATGCCACGGCGCAGTGCGCTGAAGCGCTCGTCGAGCAGGAGCGGCATCGCACGCTGCTACATTGCGCGTCATGTCTGACGCGCTGCAACTCGACGGGCGCCATATCGTGCTCGGCTTGAGCGGTGGCATCGCCTGCTACAAGGCGGCCGAACTGACGCGCGAGCTGGTCAAGGCGGGCGCCAGCGTGCAGGTGGTGATGACCGAGGCCGCGAGCGCCTTCATCACGCCGGTGACGATGCAGGCGCTGAGCGGGCGCGCGGTGTTCACCAGCCAGTGGGACGCGCGCCAGCCCGACAACATGGCGCACATCCACCTGACGCGAGACGCCGATGCGCTGATCGTGGCGCCGGCGTCGGCCGACTTCATCGCCAAGCTGGCTCACGGCCTGTCCGACGACCTGCTGAGCCTGCTGTGCCTGGCGCGGCCGATCGAGCGCTGCCCGCTGCTGGTGGCGCCGGCGATGAACCGCGAGATGTGGGCGCATCCGGCCACGCAGCGCAACGTCGAGCGGCTGCGCGACGACGGCGCGCTGGTGCTCGGTCCGGCCAGCGGAGACCAGGCCTGCGGCGAGATCGGCGACGGCCGAATGCTCGAGGCCGACGAGTTGCGCGACGAAGTGATCGCGGCATTGCAGCCCAAGCTGCTCGCCGGTCGCCGCGTGCTGGTGACCGCGGGGCCGACCTTCGAGGCGATCGATCCGGTGCGCGGCATCACCAACCTGTCGAGCGGCAAGATGGGGTTCGCGATCGCGCGCGCCGCGCAGGAGGCCGGTGCCGACGTGACGCTGGTCTGCGGCCCGGTGCATCTGCCGACGCCGCGGCACGTGCGACGCATCGACGTGGCGAGCGCGCAGCAGATGCACGACACCGTGCTGCCGCTGGCCGAGCTGCAGCACGTGTTCGTGGCCACCGCCGCAGTGGCCGACTGGCGCCCGGCCAGCTACGCGCAGCGCAAGATCAAGAAAGACGGCACGCACAGCGCGCCCGCGCTCGAACTGGCCGAGAACCCCGACATCCTGGCGGCGGTGGCGCGGTTGCCGCAGCGGCCGTACTGCGTGGGCTTCGCGGCCGAGACCAACGACCTAGCCGCCAACGCGCGCGCGAAGCTGCAGCGCAAGAACGTGCCGTTGATCGTCGGCAATATCGGGCCGTCGACTTTCGGTCGCGACGACAACACGCTGCTGCTGGTCGACGCGCGCGGTGAACGGCAGCTGCCGGCGGCCGACAAGCTGACCCTGGCGCGCCAGCTCGTGCGCGAGATCTCGACCCGGCTGGAGGCGAGCCCTTGAGCGTGATCGACGTGCGCGTGCTCGACGAGCGCGTGGCCGACCAGTTGCCGGCCTATGCCACCGCGGGCAGCGCCGGGCTCGACCTGCGCGCCTGCATCGACGCGCCACTGCTGCTCGAGCCGGGGCAGTCGACGTTGATCCCCACCGGGCTGGCGATCCACATCGGCGACCCCGGGCTGGCCGCGATGCTGCTGCCGCGCTCGGGGCTCGGCCACAAGCACGGCATCGTGCTCGGCAACCTGGTGGGCCTGATCGACAGCGACTACCAGGGCCCCTTGATGGTGAGCTGCTGGAACCGCGGCATCGCGACCTACACCGTGCATCCGATGGAACGCATCGCGCAGATGGTGATCGTTCCGGTGGTGCAGGCACGCTTCCGGCGCGTCGAGTCGTTCGAAGCTTCAACGCGCGGCGCGAGCGGGTTCGGATCCACCGGCGTCTGAGCCGCCTTGCGCTGCGGGCGGCGGGCGGCGCCATCTTTGTCACAAGTCAGTCGATCCGCAGCGCCTGGATCGACGGCGCCGCACGGTAGCGCCGAGCGGCGCACTGCGCCCACCGGATGGTGGCGCGCACACGATCGTTCAGTCGCGCGCGCCCGGCTCCGCGCCATCGCCCAGTGACAGCAACGGCCCGGTCACGCTGCGCTGCGTCAACTCGGTGTCGTCGGCCGCGCGCACGTCGTGCACCTGCACGCGCAGCCGCAGCGCGATGCCGGCCAGCGGATGGTTGCCGTCGAGCACCACGTGCGACGGGTAGATCTCGGTCACCGTGTACACCGTGTCGTCGGGCATGCCCTGCGTGCGTGAACCTTGCGGCAGCCCCTCGAGCTGCATCCCTTCGCGCAGCTCGGATGGAAACAGCGCCCGGTCCTCGAAGCACACCTTGTCGGCGTCGTAGTCGCCGAAGGCGTGCTCGGGCTCCAGGTGCAGCGTCGCCGCGAAGCCCGACTCGTGGCCGGCGAGGGCCTCCTCGACCTTCGCCAGCAGGTCGTCGCCGCCGTAGTAGAACTCCGTCGGCAGCTTCAGCTCGTCGATCGGCTCACCCTGCGCGTCGTGCAGCGTCCAGGTCAGCGTCACGACGCACGGGGCGGTGATCTCCATCGGCGCATGATCGCACAGCGTCGCCCGACTCCTCGGGGCGACAGCCGAAGGCTGCGGCGCAGGCTCACATCGCGCAGCGATGTGAAGGCGCGAAGCGCCGGCCGCAGCCACAATGACGCAGTGGACCTGGATGCACCGACCGCATTGCTCGCCGGGCTGTCGCCTGCGCAGTTCATGCGCCGGCATTGGCAGCGCAAGCCGCTGCTGGTGCGCGCGGCCTGGCCGCACGTCGGATCGCCGGTGACACGCACGCAGCTGTTCGCGCTGGCCGCCGATGCCGATGTCGAGTCGCGTCTGGTGGTACGCAACGGCTCACAGTGGTCGGTGCGTCATGGGCCCCTGCCCAGGCGCAGCCTGCCGCCGCTGCGACAACCGGGCTGGACGCTGCTGGTGCAGGGCGTCGACCTGCATGCCGACGAGGCCCATCGCATGCTGTGTGCCTTCCGGTTCGTACCCGACGCGCGGCTCGACGATCTGATGGTCTCGTACGCCAGCGACGGCGGTGGCGTGGGGCCGCATGTCGACGCTTACGACGTATTCCTGCTGCAGTTACGCGGCACGCGCCGCTGGTGCGTCGGCCGCATGCGCGACAAGCGCTGCGTCGAAGGGGCGCCGCTGAAGCTGCTGCGCCGCTTCGAGCCACGGCACGACTGGCTGCTCGAGCCCGGCGACATGCTCTACCTGCCGCCGGATTGGGGCCATGACGGCATCGCCGTCGGCGAGTGCATGACGGCGTCGATCGGCTTTCGCGTACCGCGCGACGCCGAGCTGGCGCAGGCGATGCTGCTGTCGGTCGCCGACGCGCTGGCCGACGCGCACGACGACGGTGGCCTGGCTTATCGCGACCGCGGCAGCGCGGCGACGGCGACGCCGGCGCGCATACCACCGGCGTTGCAGGCGTTTGCGCGCGGCGCGTGGGCGCAGGCGCTGCGCGACCCGCGTACGCTGCCGCGCGCGCTGGGGCAATGGCTCAGCGAGCCGAAGCCGCGCGTCTGGTTCGCACCCGGCAGACGCGCGAGTGGATTCGGCAAGCTCGCGCTGGTGCTCGATCGCCGCACCCGCATGCTCTATGACGCAGGTCACGTCTACATCAACGGCGAGGCGTTGCCGGTGTCGGGGCGCGACTCACAATGCCTGCGCCGGCTGGCCGACGAGCGCTCGCTGTCACCGGCCGATAGGCGTCGCTTGAGCCCGGGCGCACGCACGATCGTCCTGCAGTGGTTGGGCTCGGGGTGGGTGCATGAACGATGAGGCGGAGCAGGGCCGGAGCGTGGCGTCGCGCAGCGAATTCGTCGCGCTGGCGCGAGAGCGCTTGACGGCGCTCGACAGCACCTCGGGTCGCGACATCACGCTGGTCGACATCGACTTCTCGCCGTGGCCGCTCGACGATGCGGCGGTGGTCGACGCGTTGACGCGCTGGATCCAACTGCCCGGCCGGCGTCTGCGGCTGGTGGGGGTACGGTTCGACCTCGTCGAGCGCCACCAGCCTCGCTTCGCTGCGTGGCGCAGGCCGTTCGCGCATGCGCTGGAGTGCCTCACGCCGACCGAGGTCGACCCGACCGACATGCCCTCGCTGCTGTGGCTCGGCGGGGGCTGTCTGGAGCTGCTCGATCGCGAGCGTTGGCAGGCCCGCTGGAGCAACGCTCGCCGGTCTTGCGTGCTGCAGCGCGAGCGCATTGATGCGCTGGTGCAACGCTGCGAGCCGGCCTGGCCGGTGACGGTGCTGGGGCTGTGAGGGATCAGGGTCTGCCCGAATATAATTTGCCGTTGGACACCGTTCCGCCTGCGTCGCGGCACCGGACCGCGGCTGCAGGCGCGCATCACACAGAGTGCCGGTGAGATCCACCTCCCCAACCGGTTTACCCTTCGAGGAAAGCATGAACAAGTCGCTCCTGTTTGCCGTGGTTGCCGCCGCCGCGCTGGCCGCCTGTGGCAAGACCGAAACCCCGGCCCCCGCGCCGGCACCTGCGGCCGCGCCTGCACCTGCTGCGGCGCCCGCGCCAGTTGCCGAGGCGGCCTCTGCCGTCGGCGCCGCGGCCAGCGAAGTCGCCGCCGAGGCGAAGTCGGCAGCCGACGCCGCGGCCAAGGCGGCTGCTGGTGCAGCGGCCAACGCCGCTGCTGCCGCAGCGTCGAAGTAATTCGGCCAAGCCCGCTGTCGATGCAACAGGCCGCCCTCGGGCGGCCTGTTTGCTTGGCGCCACCGCGACGGCGCGCTATTTCAGTTCATTGACGAGCAGCGCGACGATCTGCTTGCCGGGCGCGCCGTTCTCCGGGGTGCCCTGCGAGTTTTGCACCGCGACCTGCGTCTTCTCGCCGGCGCCCTTGACCACGATGCGATAGCGCTGTGGCGTGCCTTGATCCTTGTCGGAGCTGAACAGCTTGGCAAAGAAGTTAGGCTCCTCGCGGCCGGCGTACTTGGGGTCGATGTAGCGCACGAAGTACACCCCGGCTGCGCGGTCGCGGTCTTCGACGGTGAAGCCGCTGCGATCGAGCGCCAGACCGACCTGCCGCCAGGCGCGGTCGAAGTTCTCGTTGAATTCGAGCGTCGCGCCAGGCGCGCCGGCGACCTCGCGAGCGCGCGCCGGCGGCGGTGGCGGCGCTTTCGGCGCCACCGCCGGCGCGCCCGCGACCTCGGTCTTGCCGCCCAGCTTGACCATCAGCCGCGCCAGCATCTCCGCCTCGAGTTGCGGGTCGTTGGGCCGATTGCGCCACACCGGTATGTCGCGCGTCGCGCTCGACATGTACTCCTCGATGCCGCGGTGGGAGATGTAGATCTCGCTGCCGGTGGGCGTGCGCTCGACGCGGGTGCGGAAACGGTCGCGTTCGCCGGTGGAATACAGCGGCTCGAGCAGGCCGCCGAACAGCTTGCGCAGGCCGTCGATCGGGATCTTGGCGCGGTTCTCGGCCCAATCGGTTTCCATCACCCCGGTCTGCGCGTCGTCCTCCGCCAGCGAGAAACCGGCTTCGGTCCAGAACAGCCGCAGCTGCGGCCACAGCGCCTCGGGGGTGAGCGGCGTCACCAGCCAGCGTTGGTTGCCGTCGCGCTCGACGTGCATGTCGCCTATCGTGTTGGCCGCCACCACCGGCACCGAGGCCGCCGGCGCCGCGACGCTGACCTGGCGGTCGCTGGCGCTGACCACGCCGCGCTGCGGCTGATAGCGGCTGTCGCGCGCCAGTTGCGTCAGATCCGGCGGCACCTCGAGCGGCGCAGTCTTGTTGGCCTGGCTCTTGTAGTCGATCCGGTCTCCGGTGAGGAACGAATCGACGCTGGAACACGCCGCGATGCCGAGCACCGCACAGCCGGCCGCGGCCCAGCGCGTCACTGCAGAACGAACGATCACTTCAGGGGTCTCCAAAACACCGGCGGCGTCAGCCTGCCGGCCCTCGCCGGCGCGCAGTCAAACCAGGCCCGCCTCGCGCAGGGCCTGCTCGACCTGCGACTGGCCGGCCGCAGTCAGCGCGACCATCGGCAGCCGCAGCGCAGCGCCGCACAGGCCCAGGCGTGCCATCGCCCACTTGGTGGGCGCGGGGCTCGGTTCGCAGAACAGCTGCCGGTGCACCGGCAGCAACTTCAGGTGAATCTCGGCGGCGCGCCGTGCCTGGCCGTCGACCGCGGCGCGGCACAACTCGTGCATCAGCCGCGGCGCCACGTTGGCCGTCACGCTGACGTTGCCGTGCCCGCCCAGCAGCATCAGCGCCACCGCGGTGCCGTCGTCGCCCGAATAGATCGAGAAGCCGCGCGGCGCCTGCTTGATCAGCCAGGCCGCGCGCTCGATGTTGCCGCTGGCCTCCTTGATGCCGACGATGCGTTCGACCTGCGCCAGCCTGAGCACGGTGTCATGCTGCAGGTCGGCCACCGTGCGGCCGGGTACGTTGTACAGCACCACCGGGATGTCCACCGCTTCGGCGATGGCGCGGAAGTGCCGGTACATGCCCTCCTGCGACGGCTTGTTGTAGTACGGAACCACCTGCAGCGTGCAATCGGCGCCGACCTTCTTGGCGTAGCGCGACAGCTCGATCGCCTCTTGCGTCGAATTGCCGCCGGCACCGGCCATCACCGGCACGCGCCCTGCGGCATGCTCGACCGCGACGCGAATGATCTCGCAGTGCTCCTCGACGGTGACCGTGGGCGACTCGCCGGTGGTGCCGACCACACCGATGCAATCGGTGCCATCGGCGATGTGCCAGTCGATCAGCCGCCGCAGCGCGGCGTAGTCGATGTCGCCGTTGTCGAGCATCGGCGTCACCAGCGCGACGATGCTGCCTACGATGGGTTTCATGATCGGTCCGTGGCCTCAGGTTGCGATTCTAGGGCCAGCGGCTGCAGGCTCGGGCAGCAGCGGCGGGTGCTGCGCATCGCCGGCGCGCCAGGCGGCGAGCCGCTGCACGCGCCGCTGCGGTGCGGCGGCGAGGCCGTCTTCGTACGCCAGCACGTGCAGACCCTGTGCCGCCTCGAGCAACTCGCCGGGGCGCAGCAGAAAGTGCGGGTTGGCCGGGCGGCCGAACGCCTGCTGGCCGAGCGCGAAGGTCTCGTAGAGCAACAGCCCGCCATTGGCCACGCTGGCGACGATGTCCGGCAGCAGCGGGCGCCACAGGTAGTTGGTGACGACCACTGCATCGAAGCGCCGCCCCGCCAGCGGCCAGGCGGAGGCCTCGAGGTCGGCGGCGATCACTTCGGCGGCGATTCCGCGCAGCGCCGCGAGTGCGTCGCGATCGCGGTCGACCGCGACGACGCGCAGGCCGAGCCCGGCCAGGTAGCGCACGTGGCGGCCAGGGCCGCAGGCAAGGTCGAGCACGCTGCCGCGCGACGCGATGGCACCTGCCCAGCGCACGATCCAGGGCGAGGGTGCGCCGGTCACTTGCGGCCTCAGAAGCAGGCCCAGACACGATTGGCGAGGTCGACGATGAAGTGCGGGTTGCGGTACGCAACGAACACCGCCGCCAGCACCGCCGCCGCGGCCATCCAGGCGACGGCGCGCCAGCGAGGGCGGCGCTGCGCGGGGTCGCGAAGCTCGCGCATCGTCACGCCGCGGCCGGCAGCGGCCGCGCGATCGGCGTCTCGCGCACCGGCAGGTTGATCAAGGCCGCGAACACGCCGAGCACCACCGCGATCCACCACACCAGGTCGTAGCTGCCGGTGGCGTCGAACAGCTTGCCGCCGAGCCACACACCCATGAACGAGCCGACCTGGTGGCTGAGGAACACGAAGCCGCTGAGCATCGACAGGTACTGTGCGCCGAAGATCTGCGCCACCAGCGCGTTGGTCGTCGGCACGGTCGACAGCCACAGCAGGCCGATCGCCGCCGAGAACACGTACACGCTCGCCGACGTCAGCGGCAGCAGCAGGAACATCACGATCGCGATCGACCGCAGGCTGTAGATCGCCGCCAGCAGATAGCGCTTCGGCCAGCGCTGGCCGATCTCGCCGGCGGCGTAGGTGCCGAAGATGTTGAACAGGCCGATCAGCGCCAGCGCCATCGTTCCCACCTGCGGATCGAAGCCGCGATCCTTCAGGTAGCTCGGCAGGTGCACGCCGATGAACACCACCTGGAAGCCGCAGACGAAGTAGCCAGCCGTCAGCAAATTGAAGCTGCGATAGCCGAAGGCCTCGCGCAGTGCAGCGCCGACGCCTTGCGTGCGCGCGCCGGCCGCCGCATGCCGAACCGGCTCGCGCAGGCCGAGCGCCAGCGGCACGATCACCAGCACCAGAAGCGCCAGCACATAGAGTGCCTGGTCCCAGCCGAGCCGGCTGATGAGCGCGCTCTCCACCGGCAGCATCACGAACTGGCCGAACGAGCCGGCCGCCGCCGTGACCCCCATCGCCCACGACCGGCGCTCGGGCGCCACCGTGCGGCCGATGACGCCATAGACGATGGCATAGGTGACGCCGGACTGCGCGATCCCCACCAGCAGCCCCGCGGCGCCAGTGAACGCGGCACCGCTGGCGGCCAGTGGCATCGTCGCCAGCCCGGCTGCGTAGAGCAAGGCGCCAACCACCAGCACGCGGAAGGCACCGAAGCGGTCGGCGAGCACCCCGGCGATCGGGCCGGCAAGGCCCCACGCCAGGTTCTGCACCGCCAGCGCGAAGGCGAAGGTCTCGCGCGGCCAGCCGCGCTCCATCGTGATCGGTAGCAGCCACAAGCCGAAGCCGTGGCGAACGCCCATCGACAAAGTGACGATCATGGCGCCGCACAGCAGCACCTGCGACATCGACAGCGCCGGAGCGCGTTGAACCTGCATGGTGCGAATCTAGCCCAAAGCGCAGCGCCGCGGCCGCACAGCGGCCACCGGTACAGTTGGGGCCAAAGTGGCGGGTGGAGAGCAAGCGATGCGAGTTCTGGTTCTCGGTGGCGGCGTGATCGGCGTGTCGGCGGCGTACTACCTGACCCAGGCCGGCCACCAGGTCGAGCTGATCGAGCGCCGCGAAGCAGCGGCGATGGAAACCAGCTTCGCCAACGCGGGCGAAGTGTCGCCCGGCTACTCCGCGCCGTGGGCGGGTCCCGGCGTGCCGATCAAGGCGATCCGCTGGCTGCTGATGCGCTACAGCCCACTGGTGATCTGGCCGCTGCTCGATCCGGCGATGTGGCGCTGGGGCGTGATGATGCTGGCCAACTGCACGGCCAGGGCCTATGCGCTCAACAAGAGCCGCATGGTGCCGATCGCCGAGTACAGCCGCGACTGCATGAAGTTGCTGCGCGCGGCCACCGGCATCGCCTACGACGAGCGTGCGCAGGGCACGCTGCAGTTGTTTCGCACGCAGAAGCAGCTCGACGACACGGCCAAGGACATCGAGGTCTTGAAACAGTACGGCGTGCCGTACGAGGTGCTCGACCGCGCCGGCTTCCTGCACGTCGAGCCGGGCCTGAAGGGCACGCAAGAGAAATTCATCGGCGCGCTGCGGCTGCCCGGCGACGAGACCGGCGACTGCCACCTGTTCACCCAGCGGCTCGGGGCGATGGCGGCTGCGCGCGGCGCGACGCTGCGCTTCGATACCACGATCCTCGGCGTCGAGCGCGCGGGCGACCGCCTCACTGGCGTTCGCACCACCGCTGGCACGCTCGTTGCCGACGCGGTGGTGATGGCGCTGGGCAGCTACACGCCGCTGATGCTGAAGACGCTGAAGCTGCGAATTCCGGTGTATCCGGTCAAGGGCTACTCGATCACGCTGCCGATCGTCGACGCGTCGCGCGCCCCCGAGTCGACGATCATGGACGAGACGCCCAAGGTTGCCGTCACACGGC
>DASURM010000070.1:0-2861 GCA_036280035.1 Burkholderiaceae bacterium
TTGATGCGCGGCGCGGTCGGGCTGCAGATGCGGCAGACCGAGCGCTTCATGCCGTACGTCGATGCCGTCTTCCGTGCGATGTGGGTCGAGGCGCTGAACCTCGGCGATGCGGCCGTGCTCGCCAAAGCGCTCGGCGCTGCCGGCTTCGACGCGGAAGGTTTCATGGCCCTGGTGAGCAACCCCGAGGTCAAGGCCCGGCTGATCGCCAACACCGAGGCCGCGGTCACGCGCGGCGTGTTCGGCGCGCCGACGTTCTTCGTCGGCGGCGAGATGTTCTTCGGCCAGGACCGGCTCGATTTCGTGCGCGAGGCGGCTGCGGCGCACTGACGTGGCGCTAGTCGGCGCCGCGCCAACCTCCAGCGCAGCAACGCCTTCGCGTTGCGCTGGGGGCGCGCAAGCGCAGCGCGCGTCGGCCTACGCCGCGTCGTCGCGGCGGATGCCCAGTTGCTTGACCAGGCGCGAGAGGTAGGGCTGCGTGACCCCCAGCCGCTCGGCCGCTCGCGTCTGGTGGCCACCCGCCTGCTCGAGCGCGCGCAACACGATCAGGCGCCGCGCCGCGGTGATGGCGTCGCTGTAGCGCAGCTCGAACAGCGCTTCGGCATCGTTCACCTCGGCCGCCTGGCCCGCCGGCGGTGCGCCGGTCAGTTCTTCGGGCAGATCGTGCAGGCCGATCGCATCGCCGGCCAGCAGCACGCAACGTTCCATCACGTTGGACAGCTCGCGCACGTTGCCGGGCCAGGCATGGCGCAGCAGGGCTTGCTCGATCTCGGGCGCCAGCCGCGGCACGGGCCGGCGCGACTCGGCCGCGTGCCGTTCGAGCAGCCAGTGCGCCAGCGGCAGGATGTCGCCGCCGCGCTCGCGCAGCGGCGGGATCCGGATCGTGATGACCTTGAGCCGGTAGTACAGATCCTCGCGGAAGTCGCCGGCGCGAATCGCCGCCGGCAGATCGCAGTGCGTCGCCGCCACCACCCGCACGTCGGCTTGCTGCGTGCGGTCGCTGCCGAGCCGTTCGTACTCGCGCTCCTGCAGCAGGCGCAGCAGCTTGGCCTGCAGCGCGGGCGCCAGTTCGCCGATCTCGTCGAGGAACAGCGTGCCGCCGCGCGCGGCCTCCACGCGCCCCGGCCGCGCCCGGTCGGCACCGGTGAAGGCGCCCTTCTCGTGGCCGAAGACCTCGCTTTCGAGCAGTTCGCCCTTGAGCACGGCGCAGTTGACGGCGACGAAGGGCTGCTCCTTGCGCGCGCTGTGCTCGTGGATCGCGCGCGCGACCACCTCCTTGCCGGTGCCGGTTTCGCCGAGCAGCAGCACGGTGGCCTGGCTCGGCGCCACGCGCTCCACGGTCTCGGCGATGCGGGCCATGCCCGGGTCGCTGCCACGCACCCACAGGTGCTTGTGCCCGATCTCGCGGCGCAGCGAGCGCACCTGGGTGGTCAGGCCGCGTGTCTCGAGTGCCCGCCGCACCACGACCTGAATGGTCGCGGCATCGAAGGGTTTGGCGATGAAGTCGTAGGCCCCGGCACGCATCGCGCGCACCGCCTTGCCCATGTCGCCGTGCGCGGTGATCACGATCACCAGCGGCGCGCCGGCGTCGCCGCGCAACCGCTCGAGCACGGCAAAGCCGTCCAGACGCGGCATCTCGAGATCGAGCAGCAGCAGGTCGGTGCTGTCGGCGAGAAGCAGCGCCTGCGCGCCATCGGCGACGTGGTCGACCTCGTGCCCAAGCTCCACCAGGCGGTCGCGCAGGATGCGGCCGATGTTGGGGTCGTCGTCGGCGATGACGATGCGGCTCATGCTGCAGCAGCAGTCGCGGGCAGGCACAGCGTGAAGATGCTGCCGCGTTCGGGCGCGGGATGCAGCGTCACGTCGCCGCCGTGCAGCCGCGCCAGGTTGCGCGCGATCGCCAGGCCGAGGCCGCTGCCGGGGGTGCCGGCCGACGCACGCCCGCGGAAGAAGCGCTCGAAGATGCGCGGCGCATCTTCCGGGGCGACGCCGGGGCCGTGGTCTTCGATGAACAGCCGCGGGCCGCCCGGCCCCGGTTCGCAACGCAACTGCACGGCCGCGCCGGCGGGGCTGAACTTGATCGCGTTGTCGACCAAGTTGATGAGGATCTGCTTCAGCTTATCGGCATCGGCGTCGACCGTCGATGCCTCGCCGGCAGCGAACTCGAGCTTCACCGCCTTGGCCTCGGCGGCCGGCCGCAACAGCATGAACACCTCGTCGAGCAGGGGCTGCAGAGCCAGCGACGCCACCTGCAGCCGGCCTTGCCCCGACTGCAGCCGGCTCCACTCGAGCAGCTCGTTGACCACGCGGATCAGCCGGCCGGAGTCGCTCTCGATCATCTCGACGTACTCGTGCTGCTCCTGCGTCAGCCCGCCGGCGATGCCGTCGCGCAGGTTCTGCGCCGAGCCGAGGATGCCGGTGAGCGGCGTGCGCAGCTCGTGCGACACGTTGGACAGCATCGCCGAGCGCAGCTTGTCGAGCTCGATCAGTTCCAGGTTGGCCGCGGCCAGCCGCTTGTTCGCCTCGCGCAGCTCCGCGGTGCGCGCATGCACCTCGGCGGCGAGGCGGGTGTTGTGCTGCTCGATCACCAGTTGCTTGCCGCGCAGCTCCTGCGTCAACCCCATCAGCCGATGCTGGCCGTAGATCAGCTCGTCGGTGCGCTTGTGGTTGACCAGGCCCTGCCACACCACGACACCCAGCAACGCGGCGCCGGCGAGCGCCTGCGGCCAGCCCGACGGCAGAAGCAGCAGCGTCAGCGCCAGCACGACCAGCGCGAAGCTGAAACCGTTGGACTGCCAGGCGTGGCATTGCTTGAGCTGCAGCGAGCAGACGCTGCAGCGGCCGTAGGGCTGCGTCTCAACGTT
>DASURM010000071.1:0-3027 GCA_036280035.1 Burkholderiaceae bacterium
CAGGCCGATCGACGTGTTGGTGATCGCGCCTAGCCAGCGGCTCGACGACCTCGCGGCCGAACACCAGAACGAACTGCCGTTGCCGGTGCGCGCGCTGCTGCGCGGCATGGGCGTCACCGGCAAGGGTCGCGACGCGCGCGGCGCCGCGCTGGCGAGCTACCTGCTGTTCGAGCGGCCCTACACGCGCGCGCTGATGGCGCTCGGCGAGGCCGATGTGCAGGCGCGGCGCGACGAGGTGATGGCGTTCTTCGGCTGGGGCGAGCGCCGCGAAGAAGGCCGCGCAGGCCCCGGGCACAAGGAGCCCCTGGTCGACGCCAACGCCTGCGGCGCGGGCGGATAGGTAGGCACGACACCGCAGCGCTCGGAGGCCTCATCGAGACGATGTCAGGCCGACCTCGGAGCCCGCAAGCGCTTGCCCTTCTGCTCGAGGTACCTGGGATGCCTGCAGGGCCATCACGACGGCCAGCAGCGCCTGGATGGCCAGCCAGACCTTGGGCCAATAGAGGAAGCAGTCGAACAGCCCCGCGATCGCCAGCAGCAGCACGGCGGCCGCAGCAGCTGCCGACCCCGGATCCCCGACCCCGCTCGCGCCGATTCGGCGGCGCCGATACAGGCCGGCCAGCACGGCTGCCAGCACGACGACATAGCTGACGCCGGCCACCAGGCCGTGCGCAAACGACAACTGCAGGATGTCGTTGTGCATGTGGATCAGGCGATAGATCTTGGCGGGGTCCACTCCAAACTCGAGGTAGCGTTGGTTCATGCGCTCGGCCAGGCCGGATTCGCCGAACCCGAACGCCGGAATGTCCCGCACGTGAAGCGCCGCCCAGCGCAGCATGTCGACGCGAGCGCCGATCGACGTCTTGTGGGTGGCGCTCTCGTATTCCAGCGACTGTTCGACCAGCCCCTCCCAGCGCGCCGACGTCAATGCCGCCCAGACCGCGAGCACAAGCAACAGCGCGATCCAGGTCGCCCGCGAAAGCCTGAGGCGCCACCCGCCGACGATGGCCAGCAGCGTCACGGCACCCGCCACGAACGGCGTGCGCGCGCGGCTGATCAGCGCGATGGCGAGCGCGAACCCGAAGCCCAGCGCGGCGTAGGCGAGGCGCTTCGATCGGGCCAACCGGGCCTCGATCAGCAGCGAAGCGGCCACCAGCGCAATGGCCAGCATGCAGGCGCCAAGCAGCACGTTGTGCGTATAGCCCGATGGCCGCACGCTGCCCCCGTAGAGCTGATGGCCGACGCGAATCGCATTGAGGAAGATGACCGCCAGCAGCGCCGCGGCCAGCGGCCACTCGATAGCGCGACCGGCGCGGCGTTGGCCCACGATCAGTGCGGCCAGCGGGATCCACAGCAGCGCGATTGCGGCCATCGACAGGCGCGAATGCAGTGACGGTGCCCCGAAGCTCGCGCCGAGCGCGAGCCACGCGGCGAGAACTCCGCTGGCCAGCAGCGGGGTCGGCCAGTGGCGCCAGATCTGCACCAGGCCGCTCGCCGAGGCACGCCAGCGCAACAACAGCAGGGCCCACGGGACCGGCAACAGCCACACATACCTCGTGTTGCTGACCGCCAGCGTGGCCAGCAGCAGCCAGACTGTCAGCACGTAGGCTTCCACCTTCAGCGCGAGCTCTGTATGCGGCCCCTTGAGCATGCTGCTCATCGCGTCGGCGGCAGCAGCCGCAAGTAGAGTTGCATGTACGCGTCGGCACAGCGCGACCAGCTGAAGCGATGCGCCTGCGCGGCGGCCAGCGCCGCACGCTCGCCCGTGTGACGGGCGAGCCCTGCCTCCACCGCGGCTCGCATCGCAGCGCCGTCGAAGCTGTCGAAGTAGTACGCCGCATCACCGCCTACCTCCGGCAGCGAGGTCAGCCGCGACAGGAACACCGGCTTGCCGAAGCACATGGCTTCCACCGGTGGCAGCCCGAAGCCTTCGGCCAGCGACGGAAAGAGGAATCCCCGGCACTGCGCGTAGAGCCAGGCCTTCTGCGCCTCGCTGACGTCGAGAGCGATCTGCATGTTGGCGATGCAGCGATCGGCGATCATGCGCCGCACCTCGGCCACGTAGGGACCATCGGCGCCGGCGAAGACGAAGCGCTGCGCAGGCCACGCCGCCGCCAGCGCGAGCAGCGCCACGATGTTCTTGCTCGGGGCCATCCGGCTCACGTGCAGCAGGAACGGCGCGCCGCCGGCCAGCGCGGCGATCGGCTCGCGCGGCGCTTGCGAGAGATCGGTGACGCCGTTGTGGATCACCTGCAGCGGCAGCGCGCGCGGTGCCATCTCGCGCCGGATGTCGGCGGCCACGTGTTCGGTGATCGCCACCACCGCCTGCCGGCGTGCCAGCCGCCGCCGGTACCGTGCGCGGTAGCGCTCGAGCTTGGCGCCGTGCTTGGTGTGCAGGAAGTTCAGGTCGTGCACGGTTTCGATGCACGCGCCTGTGCCCAGCGGCGGCCGCAACCGGATGTGCTGGTGCAGGATGTGCCACAGCGCGAAGCGCGTGCTGCGCCAGTGCACGAAACGCTGCAGGGTATGGTTGGCGAGGTAGCCGACGTCGGGGCCGAAGCGGCCGTGCCATTGCCGCGGCAGGTGCAAGTGCAGTGCGATGCCGTGCTCGCGGCGCAGCGCGGCGGCACGTGCCGCCAGCTCATGACCCAATCGTTGCGAGAACTCGCCGAGGCCGTCGTACCAATGCTCGACGCGGCCGAAGCTGATGCCGATATGGCGCAGCGGGGCGCTCAACGGCCTGCTTCCCGCGTCGAGCGGACAGCGCTCAGCGCGCACTGCAGCACCTCGTCGACGTCCGGCCACGCCACGCCTTCGGGCGGCTGCGGGCGCTGCACGATGATCACGTTAGGCCCCCACGGGGCCCACTGCTCCGGCTTGGTGGGGCCCAGCACGCTCAACACCTTGGCGTCTACTGCCGCCGCCAGGTGCGCCGGGCCGGTGTCGTTGGACACCATCAGCGCGCAGCGGCGCAGGATGCCGCCGTAGACGCCGAGGTCGATGCCGTCGATCACCGACACGCCGGGG
>DASURM010000072.1:0-11514 GCA_036280035.1 Burkholderiaceae bacterium
CTTCGTGCGGGCCGTGAAGTCGGGCCGCCTGAAGGTGATCGACGCTACCTGCCCCGCGGTGTATGCCGCGCTGCAGGCCGGCGCCAAGGGGCAGCCCTTCGCACCGCTGCGCGGGCTGATCGGCTCGGACCTGCTGCGCCACCGCGACGACTACCGCGTGATCGACAACCCGTATGCGCCCGGCGACCGCGTCGTCGTCGTTCCGGCGATCAACGCCGACGTCGCGATCTTCCACGCCGCGAAGGCCGACGACGAGGGCAACGTGTGGATCGGCCGCGACCGCGACCGGCTGCTCGCCGCGCATGCGGCGAACTGCGTGCTGGTGACCGTCGACACCCAAGTGCCGGGCTGCTTCTTCGACGACGAGGCAATTGCCGCGGGCGTGATTGCCGCCAACCACATCGACGGCATCGCCATCGTGCCTGGCGGCGGCGTGCCGCTGACGCCCGATGGGCAGGTGGATCTGGAAGCGGTACGTCGCTACCAGCGCGCGGCGCTCGACGACGACGCCTTCGCCGAGTACCTGCGCCGCGAGGTGTTCGCGCGCGAGGGGCAGCCGGCATGACGGAGGTTCGGGCCGACGTCCGCCCCGGGGAGCTGCACGCCAACGTCATTGCCGAGCTGATCGCCGGCGTGCGCCACGTGGCGGTGGGCATGCTGTCGCCGGTGCCGGGTGCCGGCTCGCTGCTGGCCGCGCACCTGGCCGGCGGGCGCATGCGCGTGTCGATTCTCGGCAGCCGCGCGCACAACCGGTTCACCAACGGCGGCGCCGAGCTGTTCGACCTCGCCGGCCGCGGCGGCATCGACGCCTTCTTCCTGAGCGGCGGTCAGATCGACGGCCACGGCAACATCAACCTCGTCGGCACCGGCACGTACCCGCACACCGACGTGCGCTGGTCGGGATCGTTCGGTTCGGCCTACCTGTACTTCGTGGTGCCGCGGGTGGTGCTGTTTCGCTGGGAGCACAGCCGGCGCACGCTCGTGAAGCAGGTCGACTTCATCAGCGCGCCCGGCACGTCGCCGCCCGAGGTGTATCGGCCCGGCGGGCCGGTGGCGCTGGTGACCAACCTGTGCCTGTTCGATTTCGACCGCGCGCGCGGCCGCTTCCGGCTGCGCTCGATTCACCCGGGGCACACGCTCGAAGAGGTGCGCGACCAGACCGCTTTCGATTTCGATGCAGCCGATTCGGTGCCGACCACGCCGCCGCCCGATGCGGCGCGGCTGCAGGCGCTGCGCGGCCCGGTGGCGCAGCAGATCGCAGGCACCTACCCGGCGTTTGCGCAGCAGGTGTTCGGGGTGGGCGCGCAGAGGGGCCCCCGGCACATCGGTTAGCTTTGGCCCGAAGGCGGGGGCGAGTTGGGCAAAGGCAATCCCGAGGCGAAAGCACGCGAGCAGATCGACAAGCTGCTCGCCGAGTTGGGCGATCGCAGCGATCGCCGTATCGCCGAGTTTCTGCTTTTCTGCTAAGCTGTAACGATGAAGGCCACGGTCACGATCACCAGTCGCGGCGTGGTCACGCTGCCGGCCAAACTGCGTCAGGCGCTGGGGCTGAAGGCCGATGACCAGTTGATCGCCGAGACGACTCCCGAGGGCCTGCTGCTGCGTCCCGCGGTGACCCTGCCGGTCGAGATCTACACGCCCCAACGCGAGAGCGAGTTCGACGAGGCCGAGGCCGACTTGGCCGAGGTGATCGGCAAGGCGGCGGGCGCCTGCGCCACCGCACCTTCCGCGCGCCGCCGCGGGCGGCGCTGAAGCGCCGTGGCGATGCGGGTGTTTCTCGACGCCAACATCCTCTTCTCGGCCGCCAAGTCCGACGGTGCGGTGCGCGCGCTGCTGCGTCTGCTGGTCGAGCGCGGGCACGAATGCTGGGCCGATGCCTATGTGCTGGCCGAGGCGCGGCGCAATTTGCAGTCGAAGGGCCCCGAGACGCTGCGCGTGCTGGACGCGCTGCTGCCGCACCTGAACCTCGCCGCGGCCATGCCGGCTGCCGGCTCGCCGGCGAGGTTGCCGGATGCGAACCTGGCGTGGCTCCCCGAGAAAGACCGTCCGGTGCTGGCGGCCGCCATCCGCCTCGGCTGCGACGCGCTGGTCACCGGGGACCGCACGCACTTCGGTGCCAGCTATGGACTCACCTTTGCCGGCGTCGCGATGCTCTCCCCGCGTTCGCTGGCCGAGCTCGTCCTGCGCTGAACGACGTCCCGAACAGTTCACCGCCGTCCCGAGGCCTGGATCCACCGCAACGTCCTTCGTGACGACGGCCTGAGCCAAGGCGCGCGCCGCGCCCCCGCACGATTGCTACAGTCGGCGCCGATGCTCAGCTTCGACGCCGCCGCGACGCACGCACGCCTGCCGATGGGCCCGCTGGTCGCCGCGCTGCGCGCGCTGGCGATCGAAGGCGCCACGGTGCCGGCGCGCCAGGTGCACACGCTGGGCGAGGGCGACGCCGCCGGGCGGCTGCTGATGATGGCCGCCTGGCAGGCCGGGGGCCGTCTCGGCATCAAGAGCGTCACCGTCTTTCCCGCCAACCGTGCGCGCGGGCTGCCGTCGCTGCACGCGGTGTACACGCTGTTCGATGCCGCCACCGGCGAGCCGCTGGCGCAGATCGACGGCAGCGCGCTCACCAGCCGCCGCACCGCGGCGGTGTCGGCGCTGGCGGCGTCGCATCTGGCGCGCGCCGATGCCGCGCGGCTGCTGGTGGTGGGCGCCGGCCGCGTGGCGTCGCTGATCCCCGCCGCGATGGCGGCGGTGCGGCCGATCGCGCAGGTGCAGGTATGGAACCACCGCAGCGCAGGCGCGCATGCGCTGGTGCGCAGCCTGCGCGAGCAGGGCGTGCGCGCCGGCGCGGTCGACGATCTGCAGGCGGCCGTTCGAGTTGCCGACATCGTGAGTTGCGCGACGCTGGCCACGCAGCCGCTGATCCGCGGCGACTGGCTGCGGCAGGGAACGCACCTCGATCTCATCGGCAGCTTCGCTCCCGAGATGCGCGAGGCCGACTCGGCGTGCGTTGGCCGCGCCCGCGTGTGGGTCGATCAGGACGAGGCGCTCGTCAAGGCGGGCGACCTGCTGCAGGCGATCGCCGAGGGCGCGTTCACGCGCGAGGCGCTGCAAGGCACGCTCGAGCAGCTGTGTCGCGGCCAATGCGGCGGCCGCGCGAGCGAGCATGAGATCACGCTGTTCAAGTCGGTGGGCAGCGCGTGGCAGGACCTCGCGGCCGCGCGACTGCTGCTCGACGGTGGCTGACGCGGTTGGCGAGTCAGCGCCTGTACCAGCCGCCTGAGCGCGCCCAGCCGCCGCCGTGCGGCGCCCAGTGGTACGGGTGCCAGCCGTAGCCGGGGCGGCCGTGGCCCCAGTAGCCCGGCACCCAGGCGTAGCGCCCGCCGTACCAGTTCCAGTAGCCGCCGAACCAGACGGCGCCGACGTACGGCGCCACCGGCACCACCTCGTAGTACGGCGCCGGCGGTGCGACGCTGCTCACCACCTCGCCGCCACCGCTGTAGGCGTAGCCGTCGTAATAGCCCACCGGGGCCACCACGCACCCCGACAGGCCGATGCAGCACGCGGCCAGCGCGGCGCGCCGGCCCCAGCGTTGCGCAGACATGGTCTCGACTCTCGACAATGCACGCATGCCCTCTAAACCCAGCGGCCGGTGCTGGCGATGACAATGGCCAGCCGGCTTTACAAAGCAGCAAGGTCCACCGCGTGGCCGCGCTCAGGGAACCAGCACCGCGGCGCCCACCAGGCGGCCGTCGCGCAACTGCGCCAGCGCCTCGTTGGCCTGCGTGAGCGCGAAGGTCGTGCGCGTCACCTGCAGCGGTCGCTGCCGTGCCAGCGACAGGAACTCCTGGCCGTCGCGTCGCGTCAGGTTGGCCACCGAAACCACCTGCCGCTCGTGCCACAGCAACGAATACGGGAACGACGGGATGTCGCTCATGTGGATGCCGCCGCACACCACGCGGCCGCCCTTGCGCACGCGCGACAGCGCCATCGGCACCAGCGCGCCCACCGGCGCGAACAGGATCGCGGCGTCCAGCGGCCACGGCGGCTCCTCGTCGGAATCGCCGGCCCAGTCGCAGCCCAGTGCACGCGCGTGCGCCTGCGCCGCCTCGTCGCCTGGCCGCGTGAACGCGAACACGGTGCGGCCCTGCGCCACCGCCACCTGCGCGATCAGGTGCGCCGCGGCGCCGAAGCCATAGAGACCGAGCACCGGTGCGTCGCCGGCCGCTTTGAGCGAACGCCAGCCGATCAGCCCTGCGCACATCAGCGGCGCGGCCGACGCGTCGTCCATCATCAGCCCGCTCAGCGAGAAGCAGTAGCGCGCATCGGCAAGCACGTGGGTGGCGAAGCCGCCGTCGCGCGTGTAGCCGGTGAACACCGGGTCGTCGCACAGGTTCTCGGCCTGCGTGCTGCAGTAGGCGCAATGGCCGCAACTGCCGCCGAGCCAGGGCACGCCGACGCGCTCGCCCACCCGCGGCGCGGTGACGCCCGGCCCGAGCGCCTCGACCGTGGCCACGATCTCGTGCCCGGGCACCAACGGCAGCCGCGGCAGCGGCAACTCGCCGTCGACGATGTGCAGGTCGGTGCGGCACACCGCGCACGCGCGCACGCGCAGCAGCACCTCGCCCGCGCCGGGTGCCGGGGTGTCGCGCGACACCATCGCGAGCGCGGTGCGGGGGGCGTGCAGGGTCATCGCGAGCAAGGGGCGGACTCCGGTGCGCCGGCTGAAAGCCGCATTGTCACGCCAGCGGCGCGGCCGGGCCGCTTGATCGAACGCAACGCTGCGGCAGCGTCAGGGGGCATCATCGACACCGCATGACCATCGACGAGGCATCGCTGCAACGTTCGCGCGTGCTCGTGCAGGCGCTGCGCGATGCGCTGGCGCGCGAGCACGGCGGCGCGGTGCCGCTGATCGAGACCCACATCTCGTGGGTGCTGCTCGCCGGCGAGCATGCCTACAAGATCAAGAAGCCGGTGCACTTGAGTTTTCTCGACTTCAGCACGCTGGCGCTGCGGCGCCACTTCTGCGACGAGGAACTGCGGCTGAACCGGCGCTTCGCGCCGCAGTTGTACCTGGGCGTGCTGCCGGTCACCGGCAGCGAGCACGCGCCGCGGCTGGGCGGCGACGGCGAGCCGATCGAGTTCGCGCTGCAGATGCGGCGCATGCGCGACGACGACCTGGCCGCAGCGCGGCTGGCCCACGGCGCGCTCGATGCGGCCGACTTCGAGCGCTTCGCCGTCACGCTGGCGGCATGGCACCGCTCAGCGCCGGTGGCCGCCGCCGAAGGCGAGTGGGGCACGCCGCAGCGCGTGGCCGCCGACCTCGCCAACCTGCTCGCCGACTGGCCGCACGCCGGCGACGTCGACGCGGTGGCCGACCTGCGCTCATGGTTCGACGCGCAGGCCGACGACACCACCGCGCGCGTGGCACAGCGGCTGGCCGCGGGCCACGTGCGCGAGTGCCACGGCGACCTGCACGTCGACAACCTGGCCTGGCTCGACGGCGCGCTCGGCGCCTTCGACTGCCTGGAGTTCGACCCCGCGCTGCGCTGGATCGACACCGCGAGCGAGGTCGCTTTCCTGGCGATGGATCTGCAGGCGCGGCTGCGCCACGACCTCGCGCACGCCTTCGTCAATGCCTACCTCGAGGCCAGCGGCGACGCCACGGCGCTGCCGCTGCTGCGCCGCTACGCCGTCTACCGGGCGCTCGTTCGCGCGCGCGTGTCGCGGCTGCGCGAAGCGCACGACGCCGTGTTGGCGCACGCCGGAGTGGCCGCCGGCTACCTGACGCTCGCGCAGCGGCTGTCGCGGCAGTGGGAGCCGCGGCTGCTGGTGACGCACGGCCTGCCCGGATCGGGCAAGACCTGGGTCACGCACGCGCTGGTCGGCGCCAGCGGCGCGATCCGCTGGCGCTCCGATATCGAGCGCCGGCGCATGCTCGGCTCCGGGCACTATCAGGTCGCCGACAGCGAGGCGGTCTACGCAAGGCTGCGCGAGTTGGCCGAGTTGTCGCTGGCCGCCGGCTATCCGACGATCGTCGACGCCGCTTGCCTGCGGCGCCACGAGCGCGACGCGCTGCGCGCGGTGGCGGCGCGGATGCGCGCGCCGTACCTGCTGCTGCACTGCGACGCGCCGCCCGGCGTGCTGCGCCAGCGCGTGCGCGACCGTGCGCTGCGCGGCACCGATGCGTCGGAGGCCGAAGAAGCCGTGCTCGAGCGGCTCAGCGCGCAAGTGGAGCCGCTCGCGCCCGACGAGATGGCGCACGCACTGCGCATCGACACCAGCGCCGCACCGTCGAGCGCCTGGCTCGCCGGGCACTGGCTGGCGCTGGCCAACCCGATCTGAGGGGTTTGCGCGCGCCTCAGGGCCCGGCGGGGCGCCCCGGCCCCTGCGTCGCGTCGGAGCGCGCCGAGAGATAGGCGTACAGATCGATCACGTGCGCGGTGACACGGGTCTCGCCCTGCCACGCTGGCATCGTCAGCTCGCCCTGGCGGCGCCGCACCACATCGTCGACATAGGCGGCACGGTCGGCGCTGCGCGGGTCGGCCGGCGGCATCGCGCCCCAGTCGTAGCGCGACAGCACGCGATCGGCGAACTCATGCGGCCCAAGCGTACGCATCACCGCCAGCAGATCGGGTGTGCCGGGCTTGCCGATGGCGCTGCTGCCGTGGCAGCGGGCACAACGATCCTCGAAGACCCGCCATCCAAGGTACACCGAACCGGCCGGCCGCGACTGCAGCTCGAGTTCGCGTGCGGGCCTGGTGTTCTCCAACGACACCGCGCAGCCGGCCAGCCAGGCGAGCGCGAACCAGACAGGCATCCTGACCATGTGGCATCGAGCCTTTCGTGTGCGGTGGATTCTCGGTGCCGAACGGGGCCCGGACCTTGAGCGTGATCAGTGACCGGCGGGGCGCGGCGGGCCTTCGCACCGGGCGCACGATCAGGGCGAGCGCGTCGACAGCCACCAGCCGGGCCCGGCGCACCAGGCCGACGCGTCGGGATCGTCGTCGCGATGCAGCGCACGCACGGCGTCGACGTTGCCGCTCGCGAACGCGCGGCGCAGCGCGGTCGATGCCGCGACATCGCGCGCGCCGACGCAGCCGATGAAGGCCACGCGCATCAGCGAGCACGCCGCGTAGCGGCCGCCGCTCAGGCGAGTGACGAGCAGCATGCAGCCCGAGCTGTCATCGGGCGTGAGCGGGAAGATCAATCGCGCGCCGTCGCGCATCGCATCGAGCCAGGCGGCCACCGGGTGCGTGGCGCCAGCGTTCACGTAGATCACGTCGGCCGGCGGCAGCGGCGGCGCCACGCCGGAGGCGGCGTGCACGCTGGCCTGCGGCCACGGGCCGAGGTTGGCTGCGGCGCGCGCAGCGAGATCGGCCTCGATCTCGTAGGCGATCACGCGGCCGTGCGCGCCCACCAACTGCGCCAGGATCGCGCTGTAGTAGCCGGTGCCGGCGCCGATGTGCAACACCGTCTCGCCAGGCCGCGGGTCGCACGCGGCCAGGCAGCGCGCGTGCAGCGACGGCTGGCCGTTGTTGATGCCGCGCTCGACATCGAGCCCGACCAGCACGTCGCTGTAGAGGTCGCGCGGGTCGTCGGAGAAGACGCGACCGACCTCGTGACCGAGCAGCGGCCACGGCGGCGCGCCGACGAAGGCTTCGCGCGCGGTGGTGGCGAAAGCCTCGCGCAGCCGCTGCGTGTTGCCGTCGATGCCGCGCAGCAGGCGCTCGGCGTAATGGCGGCGCGCTTCGTCGAGCGTCGGCGGCGACACGGCGGGCCTTCTACGCGGTCGGGCCGGCCGGCTGCAGACGGAGAGGGTTCATCGGGTGTCCATCGGAATCGGCTGCCCGCAGCATGACGGCAGCGGCACGCCGCCGCAAGCCGGCGCTGCCGGGCGGGGTCTGCGCCAGGCTGTCGCGCGACTTGCCTAGGGCATGCCCTAGCCGGCAAGCAGGGCACTGTTACGCATCGTGGCGAGGGCGCCGGCCTTGCATCGGGTACAAACACGGCCGGGGAAGCGCTTCGCGCGGCGACGGCATGCTTGCCGCGGAGGCCTTGGAGACAAACGAGTTCGATCCGGGGGGTACCCTCCATGCGGCGATTGCCTGCGTCGGCGGACGCCGTCGCGCCGTTTCGGCTGCGCGACGCATTGGAATCGGTGATCCGCGCCAGCGCGCCGATCGCGCAGGCCAAGGGCTTGATGCTCGCGCTCGAACTCGACGCCGCGCTGCCGGTGGCCGTGCTCGGCAACACCACCAGTTTGCGCCGCATCGTCGGCCGCTTCGTCGCCCATGCGATCGAGCACGCCGAGCGCGGCGGCGTGCGCATCGAGGCGTCGCCTCGCACCGGCGCCGCGGTGCGCGTCGCGGTGCGCGACAGCGATGGTCATGCCGACGCCCGCGCGGCGCAGGCGTTGTCGACGGCGGCGACAGCCGGCCGCAACGGCGGCGGCCTCGCGCTGACGATCTGTCGCGAGTTGGCGGCGCGGATGGGCGGCGAGGTGGGCGTGCGCAGCGCGCCCGGCGCGGGCAACGAGCTCTGGCTCGAGTTGCCGCTGCCGCCCGCGGTGGAGGCCGACGTCCGCGCGCCGACGGTCAGCGAAGACGACGAGCGTCGCGTGCTGCGCGGCGCGCGCGTGTTGATCGCCGAGGACGACGCGGTCATCATGATGATCACCGCGACGCTGCTCGAGCGCTGGGGCGTGCAAGTGGGTCGCGCCGTCGACGGCGCCGAGGTGATCGAGGCCGCGCAGGCGGCCGAACTCGACAGCGCGCCGTTTCATGCGGTGCTGATGGATCTGGAAATGCCGCGCTTGAACGGCTACGCCGCGGCGCGCGAACTGTGCCGACAGCTCGGCGCACGCACACCGCCGATCATCGCGTTGACGGCCGCCGCGACCGCGCACGAGCGCGACGAGGCGCTGCGTGCCGGCATGTGCGAGTTCCTCACCAAGCCCATCGACCACGATCGGCTGCGCAGCGTGCTCGCGCGCTGGGTGGGCGGCGGCCGCGCGGGCTGACCCGCCGGTCGCCGCTTCAGCGCGCCACCACCGGCGAGGCGAGGTGCTGCGGCTCGGGCCCGCCGAGCGCGACCACGGTGTCGCTGATCAGGTGGCCCGAGATCGAGAAGCGCGGCGGGATCTTCGGCAGCGCATCGAGCGCGTACCAGTTGGCGTCTTCTATCTCGTCTTCCTGGCGGACGATCGCGCCGCTCACCCAGCGCGCGGTGTAGGCGACCATCAGGCTGTGCGGGAACGGCCAGTTCTGGCTGCCGTAGTAGCGCAGATCGGTGACGCGAACGCCGACCTCCTCGAATACCTCGCGGTGGATGCATTTCTCGAGCGACTCGCCAGGCTCGACGAAGCCGGCCAGCGCGCTGTACACGCCCGGGGCGTAGTGCGGCGAGCGCGCGAGCAGCACCTCGTACCCGTTGGCGCTCTCGCTGGCGGCAGGGAGGCTCTCCGAGAGGGCGCGGTCGCCCTGGGCCGTCCCGATGGCCCGCCACACCAGCACCATCATCGCGGGGCTCAGCCGCGGGTACGCCGTGTAGCCGCAGGCGGGGCACTTGCGCGCGCGCTCGTGGGTTCGCGGCTCGGTGGCGGTGCCGCAGGCGCCGCAATAGCGATGCACGCGATCCCACTCCAGCACCTGCACCGCGCAGGCGGCCACGTTCATCAGCGGCTCGCCGAAGGCCATCATCGCGGCGCGTAGCGGCGTGCGTTTGCAGCCCGCTGGCGTCTCGCTCAACGCGAAAGCCCAGCAGTCGACGCCGTCGAGCTGGCCGAGGTAGTGGCGTGCCACCTGCAGTGCCTCGAAGCGCTGCCACGTCTGTGGCGCGAAAGGCGTGGCTTCGTTGTCGGGAACGACGAGCTGGCCCTCGACGAACGCGAAGCACCACGCCTCGGGCGTCGGATCGGCGGCGGGGCGCACGGCATAGATGAAAGGCATGCGTCGCATTGTGCCCATTCGACGCCGGACGCCGGGCGGGGCGATCCGACCGTCGCGCTCGGAGCGCGACGCGATTGGCCTACGATCGCGACCATGAACGCAGCAAGATCTCGGGCCGCACGTGGCCTGGCTCCGGGTCCGAACGATGGGGCCGCCAACGCACGCCAGGCTCCGGTCGCGCCGCGCCGCGTTTCCCCGTGTGGCGTGGCGGCCGCGTTGGCGCTCGCGGCGGCGTGCCTGCCGGCACGCGCCGCCGGCTGCGAGGACCTGCAGCAGACCATCGAGGCGCGAATCCGCGCCAACGGGGTCGAGAGTTTCACGGTGACGGTGGTCGACGCCGCCGCGTCGGCCCCGGGTCAGGTGGTGGGCACCTGCGAGCAGAAGCGCAAGAAGCTGATGTACGTGCGCGGCAACGCGGCGGCCGCCGTCGCACCTGCACCCGCGTCGGTGTCCGCGGCGGCCTCGGCTCCGGCGCATGCGGCGCCCGCCGTGATCACCGAATGCGCCGATGGCCGCGTGATCACGCAGGGATCATGCAAGCAGTAGTCCGACCGATGCAGCAGCCGGGGCCCGGCCGGGCGCACGAACCCACTGAACGCCCGCAGCAAGGAGCACAGCCGTGATCGTCGAACGCATCTGGACCGGCAACTCGCTGCGCAACTACAACTACCTCGTCGCGTGCCCCGACACCGGCGAGGCGCTGGCGATCGACCCGCTCGACCACGGCAAGTGCCTCGCCGCGGCCCAGCAGAACGGCTGGCGCATCACGCAGATCCTCAACACGCACGAGCACCACGACCATACCGGCGGCAACGCCGCGGTGGTGGCGGCCACCGGCGCCAAGGTGATCGCGCACCACCGGGCGGGCGGCAAGATCGCCGGCGTCGACCGCGGCGTCAAGGCCGGCGACGTGATCAAGGTCGGCAAGCGGGTCGAGCTGGAGTGCATGGACACGCCGGGCCACACCTTCTGCCACATCTGCCTGCGCGCGCACGGCGAGCACGACGCCATCTTCTCGGGCGACACGCTGTTCAACGCCGGCGCCGGCAACTGCCACCACGGCGGCGACCCCGTCGCGCTGTACGAGACGTTCGCCAAGCAACTCGACACGCTGCCCGACGACACGCGCGTCTACCCCGGCCACGACTACATCGAGAACAACCTGAAGTTCACGCTCGCGCGCGAGCCCGACAACGCCGACGCAAAGGCCATGCTGCCGCAGGTGGCCGGCCACGACCCACAGCGCTCGATCGTCACCACGCTCGCGCAGGAGAAGCGGGTCAACACCTTCTTCCGGCTCGCCAGCCCCGGCGTGATCGCCAGGCTGCGCGAGGCCTTCCCCGATCTGCCCGAGCATCCCGATGCGCGCACGGTGTTCGTGAAGCTGCGCGAGCTGCGCAACCGCTGGTGAGCCGGGGCGTCAACGTGCAAGCGGCCGTACCGGCAAGACGCGACGTGACTCGTTGTGGTCACCGTTTCGCGCCGGCGCTCGCCGGGCTCGCGCTCGCCGCCACGCTGCTGCCGGCGGTGGCTCAGGTGCCGCCGAGCGAGACCGAGGTGGCGCGCTTCG
>DASURM010000073.1:0-5010 GCA_036280035.1 Burkholderiaceae bacterium
CAGCGAGGACGCCGTGAAGTTCGCGGCGCGTTCAGCGCCGCGGACGGCGGTACCGCAGCCGCCCTTGCGGCGCGAGCATCGCAGCGAAGTCGGCCTGCAAGGCCGACCGCCACAGTAGGAGCCCCTACCGGGCACCGCCCACCGCGCCGCGCGGGGCACTGCAAGCTTCATTGCGACAGCGCGGCGCCGCGCAACTGACCATGGTCACCGCGCTCCGCCAAGCCCCCGGCCACCTCGCCGAGAACGTCATGCACTTCGCGCGCGTGCTGCGCTCGGCCGGCATCGCGGTGGGCACCGATCGTGTGCAGCTCGCGCTGCAGGCGCTGCACATCGCGGGCTTCGAGAGCCGCGGCGACTTCCGTGCGGTGCTGAGTACCTGCATGCTCGATCGTATCGAGCACAAGGAGCTGTTCGACCAGGCGTTCGAGCTGTTCTGGCGCGATCCCGACCTCGAGGGCCGCATGCGCGCGCTGCTGCTGCCCAAGGTGCGCGCGCAAGCGGGGCTGCTGCCCGAGCAGCGCGAGAACCGGCGCCTGGGCGACGCGCTGTTCCCCAACCCGCGGCCCGAGCCGCCGCCGCTGCAACCCGACGAAGAAGTGCAGTTCGACGCCGCCTTGACGATGAGCGAGCGCGAGCTGCTGCACAAGGCCGACTTCGACACCATGAGCGCCGACGAGTGGCGCGCCGCGCGGCGCGCGCTGGCGCAGATGCACTGGGTGTTCGAGCCGCTGCCCACGCGACGCCAGGCGGGGTCGCCGCGCGCCGGCCGCGTCGACTGGCGCGCCACGCTCCGCACGATGGGGCGCGCGGGCGGCGAGCTGTGGGGGCTGCGCTGGCGCCGCCCGCGCCCGCTGCCGGCGCCGATGGTGGTGCTGGCCGACATCTCGGGCTCGATGAGCCGCTACTCGCGCATGCTGCTGCACTTCGCGCACGCGCTCGGCCACGCCGAGGCGCGCGTCGAGAGCTTCGTCTTCGGCACGCGGCTGACTCGCATCACGCGGCTGCTGAAGAGCCGCGACCCCGACATCGCGGTGGCGCAGGCGGTCAAGGCGGTCGACGACTGGTCGGGCGGCACGCGCATCACGACCTGCCTGCACGAGTTCAACCAGCGCTGGGCGCGGCGCTGCCTGAGCAGCCGCACCACGGTGCTGCTGATCAGCGACGGCCTCGAGCACGGCGACACGAACGCGCTGGCCAACGAGATGGAGCGGCTGGCCAAGAGCTGCCGGCGGCTGCTGTGGCTGAACCCGCTGCTGCGCTTCGACCGTTTCGAGCCCAAGGCGGCCGGCATCCGCGCGATGCTGCCGCACGTCGACCGCTTCCTGCCGGTGCACAACCTCGATAGCATCGAGCAACTGGTACAACTGCTGGGGCAGCCCGACATGCCGCCGCGCATGCGATGACGCCTCCGGTCGTCGTTGCTGCGCGTTGTCGTTGAGGGGTGTGTTTCTGGTACGGTCGCGGCTCGATGCGTGACCCTCGGTCAAACCGAAGGCGCCCGTCCCGGCCCGCCGGGGCGGCGCGCGTCGCGCTGGGCCCGATGACGCGCATGCGCTGGCGTCGGTTGAGCGCCGGGCTGCTGTTCGGCTTCGCGCTGTCGGCCGGCACGCCGGCGTGGTCGCAACCGGTTGCAGCGCCTGCGGCCGCGGCGCCCGGCGCCGCGGCATCGGCGCCGCGGCCGCGCATCGGCCTCGTGCTGGCCGGCGGCGGTGCGCGCGGCGGCGCACACCTCGGCGTACTCAAGGTGCTCGAGGAGCAGCACGTGCCGATCGACGTCATCGTCGGCACCAGTGCGGGCGCGATCGTCGGCGCCGCCTACGCCAGCGGCATGCCGCTGGCCGACATCGAGGCGCAGATGAAGCCGCTGACCACCGCCAGCCTGTTTCGCGACCGCTCGCGCGAAGACGTGCCGATGCGCCGCAAGGCCGACGACCAGCTCAACTACATCGGCCCCGAGGTCGGGGTCAGCCTCGAAGGCCTGCGGCTGCCCAAGGGCGCGGTGGCCGGTGTCGCCCTCGAAGCGGTGCTGCGCCGCCTGACCGTGCGCCAGCGCGAGAGCGATTTCGACAAGCTGCCGATCCGCTTCCGGGCCGTCGCCACCGACGCCGCGACCGCCGAGATGGTGGTGCTCGACCACGGCAGCCTGGAGCGCGCGATCCGCGCCAGCATGGCGATTCCGGCGGTGATCAATCCGGTGGAGATCGACGGCCGGCTGTTGGTCGACGGCGGCCTGTCGCGCAACTTGCCGGTCGACGTGGCGCGCGGCCTCGGCGCGCAGGTGGTGATCGCGGTCAACATCGGCACGCCGCTGCTGCCGCGCAAGGACATCACGTCGCTGCTGTCGATGTCGGATCAGCTGGTGCGGATTCTCACCAACACCAACGTCAACGTGTCGCTCAAGGAAGTCGGCCCCGACGACGTGCTGATCACGCCCGACCTGGGCGACGTCGGCACCGCCGACTTCGACCGCATCGCCGAGGCGGCGGCCGCCGGCGAGCAGGCGGCGCGCGGCGTGACCGAGCAGCTGGCGCGGCTGGGCATCGACGCCGAGGCCTACAGCGCACTGGCCGCCGCGCGCACGGCGCAGCCCAGCACCGGCGAGATCCGCATCGCCGCCGTCGAGGTCAAGGGGGTCGAGCGCGTCAACCCGGAGGCGGTGCTCGGCCCGATGCACACGCAGCGCGGCGACACCTTCGACCCGGCGGTGGCCGAGGCCGACATGCGGCGCATCTACGGCAGCGGCGACTTCGAGAGCGTGAGCTACTACCTGCATGAGCAGCCCGGCGGCGGCTACGTGATGACGACCGATGTCACCGAGAAGTCCTGGGGCCCGAACTACCTGCGCTTCGGCCTCAGCCTGTCCACCGACTTCGAGGGCCGCTCGTACTTCAACCTGCTGGCCACGCACCGCTGGACGTGGCTCAACTCGCTCGGCGCCGAGTGGCGCAACGACGTGCAGATCGGCAACAACGAGCGCCTGCGAACCGAGTGGCACCAGCCGCTGTCGCCGGCGCAGCGCTGGTTCGTCGCGCTCGGCGCCGAATACGCGAGCGACCCGTTCGACGTCTATGTCGACGGCCAGCGGGTGTCGCGCTTCACGCGCGACATCGAGCAGGTCGACCTGGCGGCGGGCGTGCCGTTCGGCCGCGCCGGCGAGATCCGCCTCGGCGTGGTACGCGGGCGTGCCAGGCTGGGCGACGACACCAGCCTCATCCCGGCGAGCCTGCTGTCGCCGCCGCAGGCGGTGGGCGGCGCGCAACTGCGCCTGCGCCTGGACCAGCTCGACAGCCTGAGCTTCCCGCGCCAGGGCTACGCGCTCGACGCCAAGCTGTTCCGCTCGCGCAAGGCGATCGGCGCCGACCAGGACTTCGACCGCCTGAGCCTCAACGCGCAAGGCGCGTTGTCATGGCACCGCCACACGTTGCAGCTCGGCATCCAGGGCTCGATGGCGATCGGCAGCGAGGATCTGCCGTTCTACGAGCTGTCGAGCCTGGGCGGCTTCCTGCGGCTCTCGGGCTACCGCACCGGCGAGTTCCTCGGCCGCGACATGCGCTTCGGCCGCCTCGTCTACAACTACCGCATTGCCGGCCCCGGCTTCCTCGACGGCGTATCGCTCGGGCTGTCGACCGAGATCGGCCGCATGACCAGCGAGGTCAACAGCCTGGCGCAGACTCGCCACGGCAACGCGATCTACATCGCTGCCGATACGCCGCTGGGGCCGGTGTACGTGGGCTACGGCCGCGCCAGCTCGTCCAACCAGGCGGTCTACATCTACCTCGGGCTGCCTTGATCGGCATCAGGCTGCGTGCACCAGCCGCAGCAGGTCGGCCTACGCGGCCAGCGTCTGCCGCACCGCATGCTCCCAGCGCTGCATCAGCTCGGCCACGCGCTCGCGCGGCATCGTCGGCAGAAACCGCCGCTCGGCCTGCCACTGCGCCGCCAGCTCGTCGAGGTTCTTGTAGAGGCCGCTGGCGAGCCCGGCGAGGTAGGCCGCACCGAGCGCGGTGGTCTCCACCACCTTGGGCCGCACCACCGGGATGCCGAGCAGGTCGGCCTGGAACTGCATCAGCAGGTCGTTGACGCTGGCGCCGCCGTCGACGCGTAGTTCGGCGACCGCCGCGACGCCGGCGGTCTTCGCGTCGCGCGCCATCGCCTGCAGCAGCGCGGCGCTCTGGAACGCGATGCTCTCCAACGCCGCGCGGGCGATGTGCGCCACCGTGCTGCCGCGCGTGAGGCCGACGATCGCGCCGCGCGCGTCGGCGTTCCAGTACGGCGCGCCCAGGCCGGTGAAGGCGGGCACGAACATCACGCCGCCCGAGTCGGGCACGCTCTCGGCCAGGCGCTGCACCTCGCCGCTGCCGGCAATGGCCTTGAGGCCGTCGCGCAGCCACTGCACCACCGCGCCGCCGATGAACACGCTGCCCTCGAGCGCGAACTGCGGCGTGGTCGAGGTCTGCGCGGCGGAGGTGGTCACGAGCCCGTTGTTCGACACCTCGAAGCGCTCGCCGCTGTGCATCAGCATGAAGCAGCCGGTGCCGTAGGTGTTCTTCGCCAGCCCGGCCTTGAAGCACGCCTGGCCGAACAGCGCGCTCTGCTGGTCGCCCGCGATGCCGGCGATCGGGATCGGCGCGCCGAACCACTGAGGGTCTGCCTCGCCGTACAGGTGGCTCGACGGGTGCACCTTGGGCAGCACGCTGTCGGGGATCTGCAGCACCTTGAGCAGCTCGCGGTCCCACTGGTTGTGGCGCACGTCGAACAGCATCGTGCGCGACGCGTTGCTGACGTCGGTGGCGTGCACGCGGCCGCCGGTGAGCTTCCACAGCAGCCACGAATCGATGGTGCCGAAGGCGAGCGCGCCGTGCGCCGCGTCGACGTGCGCCCCGTGCACCTGGTCGAGCAGCCAGCGGATCTTGGTGGCCGAGAAGTACGGGTCGATCACCAGGCCGGTCGAACGCCGCACCTGGTCGGCGAAGCCCTCGCGCGCGCGCAACTGCGCGCACAGCGGCTCGG
>DASURM010000074.1:0-5187 GCA_036280035.1 Burkholderiaceae bacterium
GCAGCACGCTGTCGGGGATCTGCAGCACCTTGAGCAGCTCGCGGTCCCACTGGTTGTGGCGCACGTCGAACAGCATCGTGCGCGACGCGTTGCTGACGTCGGTGGCGTGCACGCGGCCGCTGGTGAGCTTCCACAGCAGCCACGAATCGATGGTGCCGAAGGCGAGCGCGCCATGCGCCGCGTCGACGTGCGCGCCGTGCACCTGATCGAGCAGCCAGCGGATCTTGGTGGCCGAGAAGTACGGGTCGATCACCAGGCCGGTCGAACGCCGCACCTGGTCGGCGAAGCCCTCGCGCGCGCGCAACTGCGCGCACAGCGGCTCGGTGCGCCGGTCTTGCCAGACGATCGCGTGGTGGATCGGCGTGCCGCCCGCACGCTGCCACAACCGCGTGGTCTCGCGCTGGTTGGTGATGCCGATGGCCGCGATGTCGGCTGCCAACAGGTTCGCCTTGGCCAGCGCCTCGCGCGCCACCGCGAGCTGCGTGTCCCAGATCTCGTCGGCGTCGTGCTCGACCCACCCCGGCTGCGGGTAGAGCTGGCGGAACTCGCGCTGCGCCATCGCGACGATGCGCCCGCTGGCGTGAAACACGATCGCGCGCGAGCTCGACGTGCCCTGGTCGAGTGCCAGCAGGTGTTCCTTGGCCATTTGGGTCTCCTCGCGTCGGTGGCACGCCAAGCATAGCCAACGCGCGCGCTGTCAAGCGCGCCGCGGTAACAGCGGCGATCGGCGTGCGCCCGGTCACGTAGGCCACGGCTGACACCGCTTCGAAACACCTGTACGCGATGACGCTGACCACAGTGATCCGCGATGGATTCGCGTTCGCTGCGGCACGGCCGCATCGTCTTCGCAACCGGCGCGCTCGCCGCGGCGTTGGCGGGCTGCGGCTTGCTGGCACCGCCGCCCGAGCCGCCTGCCACGCCTCCAGCCGCGCCGCTGCCGGCCGCACCGCCGTCGCAGCCGTCCGCGCCGCCGAAACCGCAGCGGCCGCCGCCGGAGGCCAAGCCGCGCGTCGAGCGGCTGCGCAGCGGGCCGCCGAACCACGCCTACGAGATCAAGGGTCAGCGCTACCAGCCCGAGCACACCGACGTGCCGATGTTCGAGCGCGGCCTGGCGTCGTGGTACGGCGCGCCGTTCGACGGCAAGCGCACTGCAAGCGGCGAGCGCTACGACATGAACGCGATGACCGCGGCGCACAAGACGATGCCGCTGCCGAGCTACGCGCTGGTGCGCAACCCGGCCAACGGGCGGCAGGTGGTGGTCAAGGTCAACGACCGCGGGCCGTTCGTCAAGGACCGCATCATCGACTTGAGCCGTGCCGCCGCGCGCAAGCTGCGCATCGCCGGCGTGTCGCCGGTCGAGGTGCGGCGGCTCACGCACGACGAGATCAAGACCGGCGCCTGGAAGCTGCCGTCGCAGCGCGTGGCCAACGTGCAATAGCCGCTGGCTTTCCCTTTCAGTCCGCCGCGCCGGTCATGACGCGCGAGGCCGGAATGACCTGGGCGAACATGCTGCGCGCGTTCCAGGTCGGGAAGGCTCTTGCGAGGGCCGACGGGCCGTGGACCTGGATGCGCTTGTCGCGCGTGGCTTGTGCCCAGGTGAGCTGGCCTGCATGCCAATTGACGAACGCTTCGGCCTCCGCCGTGATGTAGAGGTCTTCGTCGAAGCCGGGGCACCGCTTGCAGATCTCGATGTCTCCCAGCTCGATCAGTACCCAATAGCGCTCCGGGCGCGCGCGGCCGGTGAAATCGAAGCGGATCACGACGCGTCGATCCGGCAGCCGGTCTCGGTGCAGCGCCTTGCACATCGACCACAGTGCCACGAAGGGGTCGAGATGCTCGGGGGCGATCTCGAGCCACCGCGCGCCCCACTCGCCGAGCGACTGGCACACCGAGAACAGATCGCGGCCTGCCGACGTGAGCCGGTAGTGGTGCCCGTGCCCGTCGGGCTTGGGTGCCGACGCGACGATGCCGACGTGTTCGAGCTGCTTGAGCCGCTGCGAGAGCAGCGTGCGCGAGAGCCCGGGCGCGCCCTCCAGGATCTCGCTGAAGTGGTCGCAGCCAAGGTGCAGATTGCGCACGATCAACGGCGTCCAGCGCTCGCCGAAGATCTCGGCGCCGCGGGCGATCGGGCAGTACTGGCCGTAGGTCCTCACGCGCCAAGTCTTGCGCGTGCGGCGCCGTTTGTGAAGTCCAGATTCTTGACTGGACGGTCGGTGTCTGCGGTGATCCGATCCGGGCTCATCGACGATGGAGGATCCGATGAGCACACCGACCACCGCGCAAGTCGGCCGCGCGAACCAGGCCGTCGTGGAGATCGGCGGCTTCCGGGGCCGGCTGATCGATGCCGATCACGCCGACTACGACGGCGCCCGTGCCCTGTGGAACGGCGCCGTCGAGCGGCGACCGCGCCTGATCGCCCGCTGCATCGGCAGCGCCGACGTGGTCGCGGCGGTGTGCTTCGCCCGCGACCACGATCTGGAGATCGCCGTCCGCGGTGGCGGCCACAACGTGGCGGGCACCGCCGTTTGCGACGACGGGATCGTCATCGACCTGTCGGCGATGCGGGCGGTGCGGGTCGACGTCGCCGGGCGCAGGGCCTGGGTGCAAGGTGGCGCGCTGTGGGGCGACGTCGACCGTGAAACGCAGGCGCACGCCCTGGCCACGACCGGGGGCATGGTCAGCCACACCGGGGTGGCCGGGCTCACCCTGGGCGGCGGCGTCGGCTGGCTGATGCGCAGGCACGGCCTCACGGTCGACAACCTGCTCGCCGCCGACGTCGTGACCGCCGACGGCGAGCGGCTGCACGCCTGCGAGGATCAGCACCCCGACCTGTTCTGGGCGCTGCGAGGCGGCGGCGGCAACTTCGGCGTGGTCACCTCGTTCGAGCTTCGCCTGCACTCGCTCGGGCCCACCGTGCTGGCCGGGCCCATCCTCTGGGACGCGAGCGATGCGGCGGCAGTGCTGCGCTACTACCGCGACTTCGTCGGCGACGCTCCCGACGATCTCGGCACGGTCGTGAGGTTCGGCACCGCGCCGCCGCTCGCCGCCGTCCCTGCGCACCTGCATGGGCGCCCGGTGTTGATGGTCGGCGCCTGCTACGCCGGGCCGATCGCCGAGGGCGAGCGCTGCCTGCGCCCGCTGCGCGCATGCGGGGCTCCGCTGCTCGACCTCGTCGGGCCGGTGCCGTACGCGGGATTCCAGAGCGCGCTCGACTCGACGGTCGTCCACGGCTGGAACTACTACTGGAAGTCCACTCACCTCCCTGTGCTGAGCGACGAACTCATCGACGCGCTCGTCGAGCACGCGTTCTCGTGCTCGTCGCCACGCTCGTACGCGGCGATGTTCCATCTCAAAGGGGCGGTGAGCCGAGTCGCCGACGGCGCGACGGCGTTCGGCAACCGGCAGGCTTCGCACGCGATCACCCTCGATGCGGTCTGGCGGCCTGGCGAGGACTACGGAGCCCCGGACACCGCCTGGGCGAAGCGTTTCTTCGCCGCCCTCGGCCGCTTCCGCGAGGGCGTCTACATCAACTTTCTCGGCGCCGACGAAGACCCGGGCCGAGTCCGCGAGGCCTACGGCGCGGTCTACGACCGGCTGGTCGACGTGAAGACCACGTACGATCCCGACAACGTCTTCCACCACAACCAGAACATCCGCCCGAGGCCGAGTTGATCGATGGAACGTCGCGCGCGTCATTGATTTCGGGGTCGTTGTTCGCATTGGCCGCGGGGCTGATGTGGGGCCTGGTGTTCGTCGGCCCGCTGCTGCTGCCCGAGTACCCCGCGGCGCTGCAATCGTTCGGGCGCTACCTCGCGTTTGGTCTCATCGCGCTACCGCTGGCATGGTTCGACCGCGCGGCGCTGCGCTCGCTGACGCGCGCCGACTGGCTCGAGGCGGCCAGGCTCGCGCTGGTGGGCAACATCGTCTACTACCTGTTCCTCGCAAGCAGCATCCAGCGCGCCGGCGGGCCGTTGCCGACGATGATCATCGGCACGCTGCCGGTGGTGATCGCGATCACGTCGAACCTGCGCGACGCGCGCCGCGACGGCCGCCTGCCGTGGCTGCAGCTCGCGCCGTCGCTGGCGCTGATCGGCGCCGGCATCGCCTGCGTCAACCATGCCGAGCTGCAGGCGCTGCGCGCCGAGCCCGACACCGATCTCGGGCGCTACGCGCTCGGCGCGCTGCTCGCCGTGGGTGCGGTGGCGTGCTGGACCTGGTATCCGATCCGCAACGCCGACTGGCTGCGCGCGCACGGGGAGCGCAGCCCGCGCACCTGGGCCACTGCGCAGGGCGTGGCCACGCTGCCGCTGGCCTTCGTTGGCTATGCACTGTGGTGGGGCTTCGTGGCCTGGCGCGGCGACGACTTCGCGATGCCGCTCGGGCCGCGGCCGTGGTTCTTCGTGGGCCTGATGCTTGCGATCGGCCTGTTCGCGTCGTGGCTCGGCACATTGTGCTGGAACGAGGCGAGCCAGCGTTTGCCGACCACGCTGGCGGGGCAGTTGATCGTGTTCGAGACGCTGGCGGCGCTGGCGTACGCGTTCATGTTGCGCGGCCGCGCGCCCGAGGCGCTGTCGCTGTTGGGTGTCGTGCTGCTGATTGCAGGCGTGGCCTGGGCGCTGCGCGCGCGGCCGCAGCCGCTGGCCGCAGATGGGCACGCGGGGTGAGCGGCCTTCGGCGATCGACCCTGCTCGTCGCGCGGCCTTGCACGCAGACGCCTTTCGTGCAAGGGCACAAGTGGGCTTGCGCGATGTACGACTAGGGGGATCGCGCGCCGGATGCGGCCGATAGAATCGACCTCTTTCGCATTCGACAAGCATGACCGTTGCCGCTGCCGCGAAGTCGATGTCTCCGCTCGAGCTGCGGAGCGCGGCACTGACGCTGGTGGCGGTGGTGCTGAAGACCACCGACCTCTCGGTGCTGGAGCGCGAGCTGGCCGAGCGCGTCGCCGCGACGCCGGGGCTGTTCGACAGCGACCCGGTGGCAATCGACCTCGCGCGGGTGCGCGAAGCGGGCGAGCCGATCGACTTCGGCGCGTTGATCGCGCTGCTGCGCAGCCATCGCCTGGTGCCGGTGGCCGCGCGCGGCGGCAGCGCCGAGCAGATGGCCGCCGCCGCCGCGGCCGGCCTGGCCGAGGCGCCCGACACGCCGCGCGCGCCGCCGCTGCTGCTGACCGAGGTGCGCGAGGTG
>DASURM010000075.1:0-2236 GCA_036280035.1 Burkholderiaceae bacterium
GGCGGGGGCTGCGGTCGCGGCGACCATAGCCACGCGATACCACGCCGGGGGTGCGGCCAAGCCGGCGCAGCGCGTGGACCAGCGCGATCACCGTCGGCGTCTTGCCGGCGCCGCCGGCGACCAGGTTGCCCACCACGACCAGCGGCCGCGGCGCGCGCCGGCTCGCGCGCAGGCCGCTCGCGTACACCGCGCGCCGTGCCGCGGCCACCGCGCCGTAGAGCCACGACAGCGGTTGCAGCGCGCGCGCCAGCGCGTCGGGGCGTGGCCGCTGCCACGAGGCCAGCAGCGCATTCGTCAGGGCAGGGCCCACGCCGCGGCCCGGGCTCATGATGCTGCGGGCTCAGCGGCCCGTGGAATTGGCCGGCACCTGCGCCGCGAAGCTCAAGCGGGTCAGGCCCGCGCGCCGCGCTGCGTCGAGCACGTTGATCACCGCCTGGTGCGCGGTGAGCGCGTCGGCCGAGACGATCACCATCACGTCGGGGCGGCCGGCGGCCGCGGCCTGCAGCTCGAGCGTCAGGATGTCGACGCTGCGGCCTTCGACCGGCCTCTTGTCGATCAGGTAGTGGCCGTCGGCCGACACGCTGACGATGATCTCGGCCGGCCGCTCGCGAATGCGCTCGGCGTCGGCGGTGGGCAGCGTGATCTGCAACTCGGAGTACTTGGAGTACGTGGTCGACAGCATCAGGAAGATCAGCACCACCAGCAGCACGTCGATGAACGGGATCAGGTTGATCTCCGGTTCCTCGGAGCGGCGGCGACGGAAGCGCATGTCGTGGTCAGCCGGCTGGCCGGACGACGAATCGCATCAGGTGCGGCACCATGCGCTCGGCGGCCATCTCCATGCCGAGCGCGTACTCGTCGACCAGGCGCCTGAAGTAGCGGTAGAACATCAACGCCGGGATGGCGATGATCAAGCCGAACGCGGTGTTGTACAGCGCCACCGAGATGCCGTGGGCCAGCAGCGAGGGGTTGGAGCCGCCGGTCGGCGGCTGCGAGCCGAAGATCTCGATCATGCCGATCACCGTGCCCAGCAGGCCGAGCAGCGGCGCCGCGGCAGCGATCGTGCCCAGCGTGTTGAGGTAGCGCTCGAGTCGATGCACCGTGCCGCGGCCGGCGATCTCGAACGCCTGGCGCAGCGCGCCCTCCTGGATGCGCGGGTCGCCCATCACCGCACGCAACCCGGCGGCCAGCACCGAGCCGAGTTCGGAGTTGGCGGCCAGCTTGGTCACCACGTCGGGCCCAGGCAGGCTCTGGCGCGTGACGGACAACACCTCGTCGAGCAGCTTGATCGGGGCGATGCGCGCGGCGCGCAGACTGACGAAGCGCTCGATCACCAGCGCCAGCGCCACCACCGAGCAGATGAGCAGCGGCCAGATCGGCCAGCCCGCGGCTTGTATGATCGAAAACAAGAAAGGACTCTGATCGAAGCGCGATGCGCCGCTGCGGGCACCGTCACGAGGCGCCGATTATGGCCGAGCTTGCACACGATTCCGCCTCGCGCGTTGCTGCCGGTAAACGCTGCGCGGCACCGATGGCGCGAACGAATTCGCAACCGCGCCCCGAACAATCCACCGCTTCTGTGGAAAAGCTTGTGGGCAAGCGGCCGCCAGGGCGCGCGAGGGCGCATGTTTTCGTGCTTCGCGTTGGATTGCCCGAGTTTTGAGCAGCGAGCCTGTCAGTTCCGACGGTGGCACCGACGCCGCCCCGCGCGCGCTCGGCGTGGCGGCGCTGTTGCTCGCCGCCACCGATGCGCTGCAGCTGCGCCTCGGCGCGGTGGCGGTGCGCGGCGAGCTGTCGGGCTTCACGCGAGCCGGCAGCGGCCACTGCTACTTCGCGCTCAAGGATTCCGACGGCGCCAATGCGCTGCTGCGTTGTGCCATGTTTCGGCGCGCGGCGTCGCTGCTCGACTTCGGCCCGCGCGACGGCCAGCAAGTCGAGGTGCGCGGCCGTATCGCCATCTACGAGCCGCGCGGCGAGCTGCAGTGCGTGGCCGAGGCGATGCTGCCGCTGGGCGCCGGCTCGCTTTACGAATTGTTCCTGCGGCAGAAGGCCAGGCTCGAGGCCGCGGGCTTGTTCGATGCGGCGCGCAAGCGGCCGCTGCCGGCGCACCCGCGAGCGGTGGGCGTCGTCAGCTCGACGGCCGGCGCCGCGCTGCACGACGTGCTGACGACGCTGGCGCGGCGTGCGCCGCAGGTGCAGGTGATCGTGTACCCGAGCGCGGTGCAGGGTGCCGAGG
>DASURM010000076.1:0-3122 GCA_036280035.1 Burkholderiaceae bacterium
CCTCCATCGACACCCAGCCGTCCACCCCGGCGGTACGCTGGTACACCGGCGCGAACAGGTCGGCGGCGCGGCGCAGGTCCTCCAGCGCCAGCTCGATGAACAGCTTCTCGCCGGCGAGTCCGGCCAGGGTCTTGGCGTGGATGCCGGCGTCATAGGCGTCGCCGTCGCCGATCGCCTTGTCGAAGATGCTCGGGTTGGAGGTCAGCCCGGTGATCGAATCCTCGTTGATGTAGCGCGCCAGGGTGCCGTCGTCGAGCAGGGTGCGGGTGATGTTGTCCAGCCACAGGCTCTGGCCGAGGTCGTGCAGTTGTCGGGTCGCTTTCATGCTTGCTCCGGAATCGCTTCGATGTGTCGATCGCCCTGCCGTCGCCGCGTTCACTCGGCCGCGAGCGCGATGGTGGGCGCGCTCGGCAGGAAGTCTTCAAGCTTACGCCCGCGCAACTCGCCGATGCACGCGATGGTGTGGTCCGGCGGCGGCTCGATGCGCTCGTGTTCACCTTCGGCGGCATAGTGGCCCTGGCGCACGAACACGGTGGTGATCCGCTCGCCCAGCTGCCGCTTCATGTCGGCCAGCAGCTGCGGCTTGTCCTCCACCATCACGTAATGGGCGGCCGGATAGCGCTGCTGCGTGGCCACCAGCATGCGCTGCTTGTGGATGTAGACCAGCACCTCGCCGCGCACCGCGGACCACAGGCCGGACCGGCGGATCTTGTGCGGCTGGAACACGATGTCGCCGTCGGAGAGGATCGCCGTGGGCGCCAGCGAGCGCAGGTGGGCGACGGTCTCCAGCGCGTGCGGGTACAGCCGCTGCTCGAACGGGTACTCCAGCAGGTACTTCGACATCTGCAGCAGCGCCGGCTCGTTGTCCAGGCCGCTGCGGAAGCGCTGCAGCGTTTCGAGATAATCGGCATAGCCGCACTCGTCGCGGCGCTGCCGGTAGAGCGACCAGTAGCGATCGCGCTGGTCGTTGCCGAAGGCCGCGGCCAGGGTGTCGCCGAGGTCGGCGCCGAAGCGGTCGTTGTCGAGCAGGGTGTTGTCCACGTCGAGCAGGAACACCAGCGCCGCGGCCTCGCTCATGACGTGCGCTCCGCGTGCTCGTCGAGCACCGGGTTGTGCCAGCCGCCGTCGGCGGCGATCAGCGCGTCGGCCTCTTTCGGGCCCCAGCTGCCGGGGCGATAGGGGATCGCCGGGTGGTGGTTCGTCAGCACCGGATCGACCACTTGCCACGCCGCCTCGACCGCATCCTCGCGCGTGAACAAGGCGCCGTCGCCGGCCATCGCGTCGCCGAGCAGGCGCTCGTAGGGCAGCTCCTCGCCGGCCTGCTCGTCCATCAGGAACAGCTCGCGCTGGTCGCCGACAAACTCCTTGCCGGCACGCTTGACCCGCGCCGCCAGCGCCATCGCGGTGGTCGGCGACACGCGCAGGCGCAGGTAGTTGGCGCGGCCGGGGCGGGTCACCGCGTCGTCGAACAATTGCTGCGGCGGCGGCTTCAGCATCACCATGATCTCGGCCACCGTCTCGGGCAGGCACTTGCCCGAACGCAGGTACCAGGGCACGCCGCCCCAGCGCCAGGAGTCGATGTACAGCCGCAACGCGCAGTAGGTCTCCACGTCCGAACCCTTGGCCACGCCCGGCTCCTTGCGATAGCCGCGGTACTGGCCGCGCACCAGGTCGTCGGGCGCGAGCGGACGCATCGCCTGGAACACCTTGGCCTTCTCCGCATGCACCGCCTCGAAGCCCTGGTAGGCCGGCGGCTCCATCGCCAGCAGCGCCACGATCTGCATCAGGTGGTTCTGGATCACGTCGCGCAGGCAGCCGGCGCCGTCGTAGAACGCGCCGCGCCCCTTCACCCCGAACTGCTCGGCCAGCGTGATCTCCACGCTGGCGATGTGGTCGCGATTCCAGATCGGTTCGAGGAACGAGTTGGCGAAGCGGAAATACAGGATGTTCATGATCGCTTCCTTGCCCAGGAAGTGATCGATGCGGAAGATCGCCTCGTCCGGAAACACCGAGCGCAGCGTGCGGTTGAGCGCGCGCGCGGAAGCGAGATCGTGGCCGAACGGCTTCTCCACCACCACCCGCGCGTCGTCCGCGCAGCCGGCCTGCTGCAGCCCCTTGACCACCGTGCCAAACAGGCTGGGCGGGATCGCCAGGTAATGCAGTGGCCGCTTCGCCTTGCCCAGCGCCTGTTTCAGCCGGGCGAAGGTGGCCGGGTCGGCGTAGTCGCCGTCGACGTACTGCAGCCGTGCCGCAAGCTTGTCGAACACCGCCTTGTCGAACTTCTCGCCGTGCTCCTTCGCCGCCTGCCGCACGCTGTCGAGCGCACGCTGGCGCAGCTGCTTCACCGTCCAGCCGGACAGCGCCACGCCGATCACCGGCACCTCCAGATCGCCGTCGCGCGTCATCGCCAGCAGCGCCGGGAAGACCTTCTTGTAGGCCAGGTCGCCGGTGGCGCCGAAGAAAACCAATGCATCCGAGCGGGGTGTCGCCATCGTGGGAGTGTCTCCGGTGAGAGTCGGGGTCGGCGGTCGGACGGCGGTGGAACGGGTGCCGGGCGAGAGCCGCATCGCGGCGAGTGTGCCCGCGCACGGGTGAAGCTGGTGCAAAAAGCGCGTCGCGATCAGCGCTTGCGCGCCAGGCTGAGACCGTCGCCCAGCGGCAGCATCGACAAGTCGATGCGCTCGTCGTGGTGCAGCTTGTCGTTCAATGCCTGCAGCGCAAGGGTGTCGGCGTCGTGCGCGGGTTGCGCCACCGCGCCGCCCCACAGCACGTTGTCGATCGCCAGCAGGCCGCCGGGGCGCAGCAGGCGCAGGCAGCGCTCGTAGTAATCGTCGTAGCCGCTCTTGTCCGCGTCGATGAAGGCGAAGTCGTAACTCCCGGCTTCGCCGGCGGCCAGGCGCGCGTCCAGCGTCTCGCGCGCGGGCGCCAGGCGCAGCTCGATCTTGTGCGCCACGCCGGCGCGCGCCCAGAACGGCTGGCCGACCGCGGTGAACTCCGCGCTGATGTCGCAAGCCAGCAGATGGCCGTTTTCGGGCAGCGCCAGCGCCACCGACAGCGCGCTGTAACCGGTGAACACGCCGACCTCGATGCAGCGCCGCGCACCGATCAGTTTCACCAGCAAG
>DASURM010000077.1:0-3966 GCA_036280035.1 Burkholderiaceae bacterium
CACGGCAGCTCCGTTGAACGAGGGGATGGATGGCAAGACCCGCGCGCGCCCGAACGCGGCGCCGGGCCGGACTGTGCGGGCGCTACTTCGACCACGAGTCCTTCAGGCCGGTGATGCGGTTGAACACCGGCGACGCGCTAGTGTGGTCGATGCGGTCGGTGACGAAATAACCGTGGCGCTCGAACTGGTAGCGCCGTTCGGCCGGCGTGTTCGCGAGCGACGGCTCGACCCAACCCTGTGCCACCGAGAGGCTGTTCGGGTTGAGCAGGCGCACGAAGTCGCGCGCGCCGGCGTCGGGCTGCGGCTCGGTGAACAGGCGGTCGAACAGCCTGATCGCCGCCGCGATGCCGCCGCCCTCGGCCGCCGCGTGCGCGCCGACCCAGGTGATCGTGCCCTTGACCTTCACCGCGTCGGCGCCCGGCGTGCCGCTCTTGGTGTCGGGCACCACGCGCGCCAGCACGACGCGCACGCGACCGTCGGCGTCCTTGTCGCAGCCGGTGCACTCGACCACCAGGCCGTATTTCAGGCGCACCTTGTTGCCGGGGAACAGCCGATGGAAGCCCTTGGGTGGCGTTTCGGCGAAGTCGTCGCGCTCGATCCACACCTCGGGCCCGAGCGTGAAGTGGCGCTGGCCCTGCTCGGGCCGCTGCGGGTGCGCCGGCGCCGTGCACGGCTCGCGGTGCGTCGCTGCGCCGAACACCTCGGCCCAGTTGGTGAGCTCGAGCTTCAGCGGATCGACCACCGCCATCGCGCGCGGCGCCTGCGGCTCGAGGTCGTCGCGCAACGCGATCTCGAGCACCGAGTAGTCGACCCAGATGTTGGTCTTCGACGCGCCGGTGTCCTCGGCCATCTTGCGGATGCTCGCCGGCGTGAAGCCGCGCCGGCGCATGCCGGCCAGCGTCGGCATGCGCGGGTCGTCCCAGCCCGCCACGTGGTTGTCGTCGACCAGCTGTTTGAGGCGGCGCTTGCTGGTGACGACGTAGGTGAGGTTGAGTCGCCCGAACTCGATCTGCCTGGGCAGCGGCCGCTGCAGCAGGCCACCGTCGGCCAGCGCCTCGAGCAGCCAGTCGTAGAACGGCCGCTGATCCTCGAACTCGAGCGTGCAGAAGCTGTGGGTGATGTTCTCCAGCGCATCCTCGATCGGGTGCGCATAGGTGTACATCGGGTAGATGCACCAGCGGTCGCCGGTGTTGTGGTGCGTCGCGCGCTTGATGCGGTACAGCGTCGGGTCGCGCAGGTTGATGTTGGGCGAGGCCATGTCGATGCGGGCACGCAACACCATCGCGCCGTCGGCATGCGCGCCGTCGCGCATCTCGCGAAACCGTTGCAGGTTCTCGTCGCGCGGGCGGTTGCGATACGGGCTGTCGGTGCCCGGCGTATTGAAGTCGCCGCGGGTGGTGCGCATCGCCTCGGCGCTCTGCTCGTCGACGTAGGCCAGGCCCGCCTCGATCAGGTACTCGCCCGCGCGGTACATGAAGTCGAAGTAGTCGCTGGCGTAGTAGAGATGGCTGATGCCGTTGGCTTCCCAACTCCAGCCGAGCCAGTGCACCATCTCGATGATCGCGTCGACGAACTCCTGCTCTTCCTTCTCGGGGTTGGTGTCGTCGAAGCGCAGGTGGCACACGCCGCCGAACTCCTGCGCCAGGCCGAAGTTCAGGCACACGCTCTTGGCGTGGCCGATGTGCAGATAGCCGTTGGGCTCGGGCGGAAAGCGGGTGCGGATGCGCGCCGGATCCGGTGGCCCGGCCGCGTGGTGCGCGCCATCGCCGGGGCTGCCGCCGAAGCGCCGCTGCGCGAAGGCGCCCGCCGCGAGGTCGCGCTCGATTACCTGGCGCAGGAAGTTGGCGGGCTTGGCTGGGGACTCGTGCTTGGTGGGCGCTGACATCGGGCGGCCGATGCAGAGGCAGGCGGCGCCGATTCTATCGGCCCCGTTCACAAGCCTTTACCGAATGCCGCGTGCCGGGCGGTGAACCGAATCGCCGGCTGCGCCGTTGAAACAGGCGAGGCCGGCTTCCGGCCCCTGCTTCGAGGAGATCGTCATGGCTTCGATCGTTGCACGCACCGCGCTGATCGCCGGCACGCTGGCCGCGCTGGCCGCTGCGCCGGCCCACGCCGGCGACGTGAGTTGGAGCGTCGGCATCCATGCGCCGATCGGCCCGGGCGTCGCGGTGGGCACCGTGATCTCCGGCGGGGGCTACGGCGTCCCCGTGTACGCGCCGGTGGTGGTGCCGCCGCCGGTCTACGTGCCGGCCCCGGTCTATGCGCCGCCGGTGGTGTACGCGCCTCCCGTGGTCTACCCGGCGCCGGTGTGGGTCGGCGGGCGCTGGAGCCACGGCCATTCCCACTACAAGTACCGTCGCTCGCACGGGTACCACGACGCCGGCTGGCACGGCCCCTATCGCGGCGCCTACCCCGTCGCGCGTCGCCCTGGTCGCGAGATCCGGTATTGAATGAGCCAGCCGCCATCGCGCGGCTCGAGCTCGCAGAACGCACCTGACCAACATCCGGTTCAGGCCCGCTTGAACACCAGCACGGCGTTGGTACCGCCGAAGGCGAACGAGCTGCTGATCGCGGTGCTCAGGTCAGCGGCGGCCTGACGCGTGTGCAGCACGAGGCGAACGCCGCATTGCGGGTCGGGCGTGTCGCAATGGGCATTCGGCGGCAACCGCTGCTCGCGCAGCGCCAGGATCGTCACCACCGCCTCCAGTGCGCCGGCCGCGCCCAAGAGGTGGCCGTGCAGCGCCTTGGTCGAGCTGACCCACAGGCGCTCGGCGGCATCGCCCCACACCGCGCGCAACGCGGCGCACTCGACGGCGTCGCCGATCGGCGTGGCGGTGCCGTGCGCATTGCAGTAGCCGACCTCGCGCGCGGCGACGCCGGCGTCGGCCAGTGCCGCGCGCAACGCGCGCTGTTGCCCGGCGCTGTCGGGCTTGGTGAGGTGCGTGGCGTCGCAGGAGAGTCCGCTGCCTGCCAGTCGCGCGTGCACGCGCGCGCCGCGCCGCTGTGCGCGCTCGCTCGATTCGAGCACCAGGAACGCCGCGCCTTCGCCGAGCACGAAGCCGTCGCGGTCGGCGGCGAACGGCTTGCACGCCCGCGCCGCTTGCCCGTCGGCAAACGACGCCAGCGTCTGCAGCGCCTGCCACGCCGACACCACGCCGGGCACGATCAGCGCTTCGGCGCCGCCGGCGATCGCTACGTCGAGGTCGCCACCGCGCACCGCGCGCGCCGCCTCGGCCAGCGCCACGGCCGACGATGCGCACGCGACCGAGTAGGTGAGCACCGGGCCGTGCACGCGCTGGCGCATCGCCACGTGCGCTGCCGGTGCGTTGGGCATGAACGCCGGCACCGTGAGCGGCGGCACGCGGCCACCGCGCAGGCTCGATCCGTACGCCGCCTCGAGCGCGCCGGCGCCACCCATGCCGCAGCCGACGTAGACGCCGACGCGTTCGGGGTCGGCGTCGAGCCCGCCGGCGTCGTCGACCGCCAGCGAGGCGGCCGCCACGGCGAGCCGGCTGACTCGGTCGACTCCGGGCAGCTGCAGCTTGGTGAACCAGCGCGATTCGTCGAACGCCACCGTCGCTGCGGCGGCAGGCCGGGCCAGTTCGGGGAACACCGGTCGCACCGCCGATTCGCCGCGCATCAGTGCGGCGAACATGCGATCGGGGTCGTCGCCGAGCGGCGAGATCACTCCTATGCCGGTGATGTCGACCATTCGATCGGGCCTTCCGGCGCGCGCCGCGCCATCGCGCCAAGGCTACGCTGTTTGCCTGGCGCGCAGTCGGTCGATCAGTGCGGCCAGACCGGCCAGCGTGTCGATCTGCTGCTCGTCGGGCAGCGTCAGCTGGAGGCGATCTTCGACCTCGAACAGGAACTCGGCCACCGCCACCGAATCGATCGCGCATCGAGGCACGAGCTTCCGCGATTATCGCGACGCGAGTGGAGAGCGCGGCGGCTTCGTTGAACACC
>DASURM010000078.1:0-2835 GCA_036280035.1 Burkholderiaceae bacterium
GCGGCGAGAAGGCGAGCCCGGACACGGACAGTCCAGTGGACTGGCCGTGCCTGGCGAGCGGCCGGGCCGCAAGGCCCGGCGCGGCCTGCAAGGCCAGCGACGCGAGGGGGAGTTCGGCGCCGTAGGCGACGGACCGGCGAGGACGCCGTGAAGTTCGCGGCGCGTTCAGCGCTGCGGACGGCGGTACCGCAGCCGCCCTCCTGGGCCGAGCATCGCAGCGAAGTCGGCCTGCAAGGCCGACCGACCCATCATGAGCCCACACCGGGTACCGCCCGCCGCGCCGCGCTGAGGCCCGGCGGGAGACCGCTCCCGGGCCAAGCACAGTCTTCGCGCACGGATGTATCGAACGCATCAGACCAACCCCAACTCCTTTCCCGCCTGCGCGAACGCCGCCAACGCGCGCTCGAGGTGCTCGCGCTCGTGCACCGCGCTCATCTGCACGCGGATGCGGGCCTGGCCCTTGGGCACCACCGGGAAGAAGAAGCCGACCGCATACACGCCGAGTTCGAGCAGGCGCGCCGACAGCGCCTGCGCCTTGGCCGCGTCGTGCACCATGATCGGAACGATCGGGTGCGTGCCGGGCTTGATGTCGAAGCCGGCCTCGACGATGGCGTCGCGGAACCAGACCGTGTTGGCTTCGAGCTTGTCGCGCAGCGCGGTGCTGGCTTCGAGCAGGTCGAGCACCGCGATGCTGGCGCCGGCGATCGCAGGCATCAGCGTGTTGCTGAACAAGTAGGGTCGCGAGCGCTGGCGCAGCAGCTCGACCACCTCGCGGCGCGCGGCGGTGAAGCCGCCCGACGCGCCGCCGAGCGCCTTGCCGAGCGTGCCGGTGATGAGGTCGATCTTGCCGAACACGCCGCGGTGCTCGTGCGTGCCGCGGCCGCGCGCGCCCATGAAGCCGGTGGCGTGGCACTCGTCGATGCCGAGCCAGGCGCCGTAGCGATCGCACAGCGCGCGCATGCGGTCGAGCTGCGCGATCGTGCCGTCCATCGAGAACACGCCGTCGCTGAACACGACCTTGAAGCGCGCCGACTGCGCCTCGCGCAGGCAGCGCTCGAGGTCGGCCATGTCGTCGTGCTTGTAGCGCCAGCGCTGCGCCTTGGCCAGGCGGATGCCGTCGATGATCGATGCGTGGTTCAGCTCGTCGCTGACGATCGCGTCGGCCTCGCCGAACAGCGGCTCGAACAGGCCGCCGTTGGCATCGAACGCCGCGGCGTAGAGGATCGCGTCCTCGGTGCCGAGAAAGCGCGCCAGCCGCGATTCGAGCTGCTTGTGCAGATCCTGCGTGCCGCAGATGAAGCGCACCGAACTCATGCCGTAGCCGTGCGTGCGCAATGCCTCGTGCGCCGCCTCGATCACGCGCGGGTGCGACGACAGGCCGAGGTAGTTGTTGGCGCACAGGTTGATCACCTCGCGGCCGTCGGCGGTGCGCACGGTGGCGCCCTGCTGGCTGACGATGACGCGCTCGGTCTTGAACAGGCCGGCCTCGCGCAGACCTTGCAGTTCGCGTTGCAGGTAGGAAATCAGGTCGTCGGCCATGGCCGCGCCTCCGCTGCTGTGCTTCCGAAGGCGCGATTGTGACGCGCCCTCGTGGCACGCGCGGGCGCGCGATCGGGCGCGCCTGCCGGGGCTTCAGTCGAGCAGTTCGCTCAGCGTCAGCGTGTCGAGCCCGGCGCGACGGCGGAACGCTGCGGCCGCGCGATCGTCGCCGAGCAACAGCGCGTCGATCAGCGGGCGCGCCGGCGTGCGCTCGGTGTCGACCAGCAGCACGTGGCGTTGCGCACCCGCTTCGTCCAGGCGCGCTACCCAGTCCATCGCCATCAGCAGGTCGAGCACGGGTTCGACCTGCAGCGGATCGACGCGCACCGCTGCGGCCAGCTCGTGCAGGCCCAGGCCGCGCTGCGCTGCGCGGCGCGCGCGCGACAGCTCACGCAGCAGCGCCACCGCGAGCGCGAAGCGATAGCCCGGCGTGTCGGGCACACGCACCACGCGCATCGCCAGGCTCGGCGCATAGGCGGCGATCACCGCCCCCAGCAGCACGACCAGCCAGCTCAGGTAGATCCACAGCAGCAGGATCGGCAGCGTCGCGAAGGCGCCGTAGATCACCGAGTAGGTCGGCACCAGCCCCACGTACCAGGCCAGTGCGCGCTTGGCGCCCTCGAAGCCGAGCGCCGCGAACAGCCCGCCGGCCCAGGCGTGCGCCCAGCGGACGTAGGTGTTCGGGACGAAGCGGTACAGAGCGGCGAAGCCGGCGGCCAGCAGGCCGAACTCGAGCGCCAGCAGCAGCACGCCGACGCCGCCGGGCAGCGCGTCGACCAGGCCTCGCGAGGCCGAGATCGCGTACGAGGTGAGGCTCAGGCTGACGCCCAGCAGCAGCGGCCCTAGCGTCAGCGCAGCCCAGTACACCAGCACGCGCTGCGCGAGCGGCCGGCGCTTGCGCACGCGCCAGATCGCGTTGAGCGTGCGGTCGATCGTGAACACCAGCAGCAGTGCGGCCACCAGAAGCACCACCAGCCCGGCGCTGCCGACCTGATTCGCCTTGGCCGCGAACTGGGTGAGCGTGGCCAGGACCGGCCGCGCGATGGTTTCCGGCACCAGGCTCTGCAGCAGGTACTTCTCGAGCGCGGCCTGGAAGCGCGAGAAGATCGGGAACGCGGTGAACAGCGCCAGCATCACCGTCACCAACGGCACCAGCCCGAGCGTCGTCGTGAAGGTCAGGCTGCCGGCGGTCAGACCGAGACGGTCTTCGCGAAAGCGCTGGCGCAGCGTGTGCCACGTATCGCCCCAGGGCCAACCGCGCAGCGCGCGCCACGCCTCCACGAGGTGCTTCAGCCA
>DASURM010000079.1:0-12870 GCA_036280035.1 Burkholderiaceae bacterium
TGGATGCATCGCACCGACTCGGCGGTGTTGGCCACCTTCAGCGCGCGGGAGTCGTACACCGGCAGACCGAAGTCGCTCGGGTGGATCATGTATTCGCGCACTTCACCTTGCTTCAGCTCGCCGACCATCGTCTCGCCGGACAGCGAGATCTCGTCCATGCCGTTCATGCCGTAGACGACCATCACGTGCTCGGAGCGCAGCCGCTGCAGCACGCGCACCTCGATGCCGACCAAGTCGGGATGGAACACGCCGAGCAACTGGTTCGGTGCGCCGGCCGGATTGGTGAGCGGCCCGAGGATGTTGAAGAACGTGCGCACGCCGAGCTCCTTGCGCACCGGCGCGGCGTGCTTCATCGACGCATGGTGGTTGGGCGCGAACATGAAGCCGATGCCGGTCTCGGCCAGGCACTGCGCCACCTGGTCGGGCTTCAGGCCGATGTAGGCGCCGAGCGTCTCCAGTACGTCGGCGCTGCCAGAGGTGCTCGACACGCTGCGCCCCCCGTGCTTGGCCACCCGCGCGCCGGCGGCGGCGGCCACGAAGGTGGAGGCGGTCGAGATGTTGAAGCTGTGCGAGCTGTCGCCGCCGGTGCCGACGATGTCGACCAGCCGCGTCTTGTCGGGCACGTCGACGTGCAGCGCGAATTCGCGCATCACCTGCGCGGCGGCGGCGATCTCGCCGATGGTCTCTTTCTTGACGCGCAGGCCGATCGTGATCGCGGCGATCATCAGCGGCGACATCTCGCCGCTCATGATGCGGCGCATCAGCGCGAGCATCTCGTCGTGGAAGATCTCGCGGTGCTCGATGACGCGCGTCAGCGCCTCGGTGTTGGTGATGCTCATGGTCGGGCTCCCCGGGGTCGCTCAAAGCGTGTCGCGCAGGATGTCCACCGCGCGGTCGATGTCGGCGCGCGACACATCCAGGTGCGTCACCAGCCGCAGCTTGTAGATGCCGGTGCACAGCAGCCCGCGCGCGCGCAGCTTGCTCACCACGTCGGCGCGCGCGCCGCCGCCGGACGCGAGGTCGACGAACACCATGTTGGTCTGCGCCGGCGCGCTCGTCACCGCGGCCAGCCCCTTCAGGCCGGTAGCCAGGCGCTGCGCATTGGCGTGGTCGTCGGCGAGGCGGTCGATGTGGTGCTCGAGCGCGTGCAGCGCCGCGGCCGCCAGCACGCCGGCCTGCCGCATGCCGCCGCCGAGCATCTTGCGCGCGCGGTGCGCACGCGCGATCAGCTCGCGGCTGCCCACCAGCGCCGAGCCCACCGGCGCGCCGAGCCCTTTGCTGAAGCACACCGATACGCTGTCGAACAGCTGCGCCATCTCGCGCGCCTCGGCGCGCGCGTCGTCCCCGTCGGCCAAGGCGACCGCGGCGTTGAACAGCCGTGCGCCGTCGAGGTGGGTGGCCAGGCCGTGGCGGCGCGCCACATCGGTGGCCTGGCGCAGGTAGTCGGGCTGCAGCACGCTGCCGCCGAAGGTGTTCTCCAGACACAGCAGCCGCGTGCGTGCGAAGTGCGCGTCGTCGGGCTTGATCGCCGCCTCGATGTCGGCCAGCGCCAGTGAGCCGTCGCTCTGGTTGACGATCGGCTGCGGCTGCACGCTGCCGAGCACCGCACCGCCGCCCGCCTCGTAGCGGTAGGTGTGCGCGCCCTGCCCGACGAGGTACTCGTCGCCACGCTGGCAGTGGCTCATCAGCGCGGCCAGGTTGCTCTGCGTGCCCGAGGGCATGAACAGCGCCGCCTCCTTGCCGAGCAGCGACGCGATGCGCTGCTGCAATGCGTTGACGGTCGGGTCGTCGCCGAACACGTCGTCGCCGAGCGGCGCGACCATCATCGCGTCGCGCATCGCCGGCGTCGGCCGGGTCACGGTGTCGCTGCGCAGGTCAATGACTTTCTCGGTGGCCATCAGTGCACCTCCAGTGCCAAGAAGTTGCGCAGCAGTGCATGCCCGTGCTCCGACAGGATCGACTCGGGATGGAACTGCACGCCCTCGAGCGGCGCCTCGCGGTGGCGCACGCCCATGATCTCGCCGTCCTCCGCGCTGGCCGTCACGTCGAGCGCGCGCGGGCAGCTCTCGCGCTCGATCGCCAGCGAGTGGTAGCGGACGACGCTGAACTGCGCGGGCAGGCCGGCGAACAGGCCGCGCCCGTCGGTGGACACGGTGCTCGACTTGCCGTGCATCAGCCGCTGCGCGGGCACGACGCGCCCGCCGAGCGCTGCGCCGATGCTCTGGTGGCCCAGGCAGACGCCGAGAATCGGCAGCCGGCCGGTCAGCGCCCGGATCGCCGGCACGCAGACGCCGGCTTCGGCCGGCGTGCACGGGCCCGGCGACAGCACCAGTCGCTCGGGCTGCAGCGCGACGATGCCGGCGACGTCGATCTCGTCGTTGCGGAACACCCGCACCTGCTGGCCCAGCTCGCAGAAGTACTGCACCAGGTTGTAGGTGAACGAGTCGTAGTTGTCGATCATCAACAGCATCGCGGCGCCTCCCGGGCGATGGTCGAATGCGGCATTCAGAAGCCCTCCTCGACCAGCTCGGCGGCGCGCACCAGCGCGCGCGCCTTGGCCTCGGTTTCGCGCCACTCCATCTCGGGCACCGAGTCGGCCACCACGCCGGCAGCGGCCTGCACGTACAGCGTCTGGTTCTGCACGATGCCGGTGCGGATCGCGATCGCCACGTCCATGTCGCCGGCATAGCTCAGGTAGCCGCAGGCGCCGCCGTAGATGCCGCGTTTGACCGGCTCCAGCTCATCGATGATCTCCATCGCGCGGATCTTCGGCGCGCCGGTCAGCGTGCCAGCGGGGAAGGTGGCCCGCAGCACGTCCAGGTTGGTCGTGCCGTCGAGCAACAGCCCCTCGACGTTGCTGACGATGTGCATCACGTGCGAGTAGCGCTCGACGACGAACGCCTCGGTGACCTTGACGCTGCCGGTCTTGGCGATGCGGCCGATGTCGTTGCGCGCGAGGTCGATCAGCATCAGGTGCTCGGCGCGCTCCTTGGGGTCGGCCAGCAGCTCGGCTTCGATGGCGCGGTCGCGCTCGGGCGTGGTGCCGCGCGGCCGCGTGCCGGCCAGCGGGCGGATCGTGATCTTGTCGCCCTCGGGGGTGTGCTCGTGGCGCACCAGGATCTCGGGCGACGCGCCGACGATCTGGAAGCTGCCCATGTCGTAGAAGTACATGTACGGGCTCGGGTTCAGCGAGCGCAGCGCGCGGTACAGGCTCAACGGGCTCTCGGTGAAGCGCTTGCGCAGCCGCTGGCCCACTTGCACCTGCATCATGTCGCCGGCGGCGATGTACTGCTTGGCCCTGGCCACCGCGGCCAGGTAGGCGTCTTTCGCGAACTCGCGCTCCACCGCATACGACGGGCCGCGCTTCACCGGCGGTGCGCTCACCGAGTAGCGCAGCTTGTCGGCCAGCTCCGACAGCCGGCGCTTGGCGGCGAAGTAGGCCTCGCTCAGCGACGGGTCGGCATAGACGATCAGGTACAGCCGCCCCGACAGGTTGTCGATCACCGCGAGTTCCTCGCAGTGCAGCAGCATGATGTCGGGCGTGTCGAGGCCGCCGTCCTTGCGCACCTTGGCCAGCCGCGGCTCGATGTAGCGCACCGTGTCGTAGCCGAAGTAGCCCGCCAGCCCACCGCAGAAGCGCGGCAGCCCCGGCCGCAGCGCGACCTTGAAGCGCTCGCGGTACTGCGCGATGAACGCCAGCGGGTCGCCCTCGTGCGTCTCGACCACCGCGCCGTCGGTGAGCACCTCGGTGCGCCAGCCGTTCACCCGCAGCAGCGTGCGCGCGGGCAGCCCGATGAACGAATAGCGACCGAAGCGCTCGCCGCCGACCACCGACTCGAGCAGGAAGCTGTGCTTGCCACCTCCGGCCAGCTTCAGGTACAGCGACAGCGGCGTCTCGAGGTCGGCAAACGCCTCGGCGATCAGCGGGATGCGGTTGTAGCCGTCGGCCGCGAGGCTCTTGAATTCCAGTTCGGTGATCACAGCGACTCTTCCCTTGCGAAGGCACCGCCCCCGGGTGCGGGCAGGCGGTGGATCGGGTGAGGTGGCTGCCCGGTTGGGGCAGCCCATGGGTCGGCCGGCGAGAAAGCCGGCGCTAGGCGCAACGGATCAGGCCCGCCAGGGCCATGCTCCCCGGTCGTGCGACCTGGTCGCAGAGAGTGCGCGCGCTGTGAACATGGGCGCAGTGTAGCAGCGACCCTGCGCATGGGAAGCCCCATTGCGCCCGGGTTTGCCTGGGCATCGAGGCGCCAAGCGCGGCGCTTCAGTCGCGGTACGAAGGATCGCTGCGGTCGACCAGGCGCACCATCGCGTCGAACACGTCGCTCCCGCCGCCGTGCTCGGGGTCGAACTGCAGCGCGTCGGCGCTGCACTTGCGCTGGGTGGCTTCGGAGATGGGGACCGTCGGCCCCAGCGCCGCGCCGGCCACCTGGATCTCGCAGGCGCGTTGCAGCGTCCACAGCACCGCGAACGCCTGCTCGATCGTGCCGCCCCAGCTCAGCAGCCCGTGGTTGCGCAGGATCACCGCCGGCCGGTTGCCGATCGAGCGCAGCAGCCGCGGGCCCTCTTCGGCGTGCACGGTGATGCCCTCGAAGTCGTGGGTTGCGACGCGGTCGTGCAGCTGCGCCGAGTAGAAGTTGTCCATCGACAGGCCCGCCTGCGCACATGCCACCGCGCTGCCGGCGATGGTGTGCGTGTGCATCACGCAGTGCGCGTCGGCGATGCCGCGGTGGATCGCCGAGTGCAGCACGAAGCCGGCCGGGTTCACCGGCCAGCGCGACTCGCCGATCACGCGGCCTTCGGTGTCGATCTTCACCAGGTTGGACGCCGTGACCTCGGTGTAATGCAGGCCGAACGGGTTGATCAGGAACTGGCCGTCGGTGCCGGGCAGCCGCATCGTGATGTGGTTGTAGATCATCTCGACCCAGCCCAGCATCGCGAAGATGCGGTAGCAGGCGGCCAGGCGCAGGCGCAGCTCGCGCTCGGTGGTGGCGATCATCGTCGAACTCCTTGCGCTCAGGCGGCCAGCCGCTGCCGCATCGCCGAGATCACCGCCGCGTAGTCGCGCTGGCCGAAGATCGCGCTGCCGGCCACGAAGGTGTCGGCGCCGGCGTCGGCGACGCGGCGGATGTTGTCGACCTTGATGCCGCCGTCGACCTCGAGGCGGATGTCGCGGCCCGTCTCCCGGCGATGGGTATCGACCAGCGCGCGCAGCCGCTCGATCTTGCGCAGCGCCGAGGCGATGAAGCCCTGGCCGCCGAAGCCCGGGTTCACGCTCATCACCAGCAGCAGGTCGACCTTGTCGAGCACCCACTCCAGGCCGTCGATCGACGCCGCCGGGTTGAACACCAGCCCGGCCTTGCAACCGGCGTCGCGGACGAGCTGCAGCGTTCGGTCGACGTGCGTGCTGGCGTCGGGGTGGAAGCTGATCCAGTCGGCGCCCGCCTTGGCGAAGGCGGCGGCCAGCGCGTCGACCGGCTGCACCATCAGGTGCACGTCGATCGGCACGCGCACGCCGTCGGCGCGCACCGCATGCTTGCGCAGCGCCTCGCACACCATCGGGCCGAACGTCAGGTTCGGCACGTAGTGGTTGTCCATGACGTCGAAGTGGATCCAGTCGGCGCCGGCATCGACGACGGCGCGCACCTCCTCGCCGAGGCGGGCGAAGTCGGCCGACAGGATGCTGGGGGCAATGAGATGGTTGCGGCTCACTGGAGTACGGGGTCTTGCCTTGGAACGGCCCCGCTCTCATGCGCGCGGGCCGATGCCATTGTCGCAGGCACCGCGCCGGCCGCTGCCTAGAATGCGGCATGTCGAGGCCGGAGATGACGTGCAAGGTCGTGGTGCGGCCGCTGCCGGAACACACCGATGCATCCAAGGACGAGTACGCCTACGCGTACACGATCACGATCACCAACACCGGCGACACCGCGGCGCAGATGATCGCGCGGCACTGGTTGATCACCGATCACCATGGCCAGGTGCAGGAGGTGCGCGGCCTCGGCCTGGTCGGCCACCAGCCGCTGCTCGACCCGGGCGAGCGCTTCGAGTACACGAGCTGGGCGCAGATCGCCACGCCGATCGGAACGATGCACGGCAGCTACTTCTGCATCACGCACGACGCGCACTGGTTCGAGGTGCCGGTGCCGGAGTTCCTGCTCGCCGATCCGGCGGCGCTTCATTGAACGTCGCGCCGGTCGTCGCGCGGGTCGTCGTGCCGCTCGCCGCGCCGGCGGCCGGCGAACATGGTCCACCAGACGATGAACAGCAGCAGCGCGAGCGCCGCCAGCATCTCGAGAACGATGACCCACATGCGTAGAGCCTGGCTGGGCGTCGGAGGTCGCCGCTGGTGCGGCCTGGTCGGCGCAGCGGCAGCGGCGATTCTAGGCATCGCCGGGTGCGCCGAGCCCACGGCGCCGCTGCCGCCCGCGCCGCCGCAGGACGGCGCGGCCGCCCCTTCGGCGACGACAGCGCCATCGACCTCGGCCCAAACCCCGGCGCAAACCCCGGCACAAGCCCCGACATCAACCACGATGTCGGCCCCGATCGTGCGCGAGCGCTCGCGCTGGGTGCCGGTGTCGTGGGGCGAACTGCCCGGCTTCGACGACGACCGCACGCGCGAGCTGTGGCCGGCGTTGCTGGCCGGGTGCGCCAAACCGGCGCCGGGCTGGGCCTCGCTGTGCTCGCTGGCGCGCGCGCTGCAGCCGGTGGACGACGCACAGGCGCGCGATTTTCTGCGGCGCGCGCTGCAACCGTACCGCGTGGAGACGCTCGACGGCCAGAGCGTCGGTCTGGCCACCGGCTACTTCGAGCCGCTGCTGGTGGCCAGCCGCGTGCCGCGCGGGGCACAGCAGATCGCGCTGCTGCGACCGCCCGCCGACCTGGCCACCCGCAAGCCGTGGTGGACCCGGGCCCAGCTCGACACCGTGCCCGCCGCCCGCGCCAGCGTGCGCGGCAGCGCGATCGCCTACGTCGCCGACCCGCTCGACGCGCTGCTGGTGCAGGTGCAGGGGTCGGGCCGGCTGCGCGTCACCGAGCCCGACGGTCGCGAGCGCCTGCTCCGCATCGCCTATGCCGGGCACAACGACCGCGCCTACCAGTCGGTCGGCCGCTGGCTGATCGAACAGGGCGAGCTGCGCAGCGACGAGGCCTCGTGGCCGGCGATCCGCGACTGGGCGCGGCGCAACCCGCGGCGTGTCGACGAGCTGGTGCGCAGCAACCCGCGCGTGGTGTTCTTTCGCGAGGAGCCGCTGCCCGACGAGACCGTCGGCCCGCGCGGCGCGCAGGGCGTGCCGCTGACGCCGCTGCGCTCGGTGGCGGTCGACCCGCTGGCGGTGCCGTACGGCACCATGCTGTGGCTCGACACCACCGAGCCGCTGGGCACGCAGCCGCTGCGCCGCGTGGTGATGGCGCAGGACACTGGCAGCGCGATCGGCGGCGCGGTGCGCGTCGACTACTTCTGGGGCTGGGGCCCGCAGGCCGAGGCGATGGCCGGCCGCATGAAGCAGCCGCTGAGGGTCTGGGCCTTGTGGCCCCGCGGCAATGGACGATGATGGATCGCGGATGATCATTCATCCGGCATGCGAAGCGCAGCGAGCGTCATCGTTCATGCGAAGCGCAGCGAAAGCCATCGTCCATGCGAAGCGCGCCGTGCGCTCTTAAACTCGGCGTCCGAACAGGAGGCACCGCCCCATGAACGCCCCGCTGCCCGAGTCGATCCGCAAGGCCCTGGAGAGCGTGACGCTCGACGACAAGTACGCGCTCGAGTCGGGCCGCGCCTTCATGAGCGGCATCCAGGCGCTGGTGCGATTGCCGATGCTGCAGCGGGTGCGCGACGGCCAGCGCGGCCTCACCACCGCCGGCTTCGTCAGCGGCTACCGCGGCTCGCCGCTCGGCGGCTACGATCAGGCGCTGTGGTCGGCCAAGAAGCACCTGGCGGCGCACCACGTGGTGTTCCAGCCCGGGGTCAACGAGGAGCTAGCCGCCACCGCGATCTGGGGCACGCAGCAGCTCGAGTTCGACAAGGCCAACAACAAGTACGACGGCGTGTTCGGCATCTGGTACGGCAAGGGCCCGGGGGTCGACCGCTGCTCCGATGTCTTCAAGCACGCCAACCTCGCGGGCACCTCGCCGCATGGCGGCGTGATCGCGGTGGCCGGCGACGACCACGTCGCCAAGAGCAGCACCGCCGCGCATCAGAGCGACCACATCTTCAAGGCCTGCGGGCTGCCGGTGTTCTTTCCGTCGAGCGCGCAGGACATCCTCGACCTCGGGCTGCACGCGTTCGCGATGAGCCGCTTCGCCGGCGTGTGGACGTCGATGAAGACGATCCAGGAGGTGGTGGAGTCCGCCGCCAGCATCGACGTGAGCCCCGACCGCGTGCAGATCGTGGTGCCGGACGATTTCGCGATGCCGCCGGGCGGCGTGCACATCCGCTGGCCCGACACCGCGCTGGTGCAGGAGGCGCGGCTGTTCGACTTCAAGTGGTACGCGGCGCTCGCCTACGTGCGCGCCAACAAGCTGAACCACAACGTGATCGCCGGGCCGAACGACCGCTTCGGCCTGATCGCCAGCGGCAAGGCGTTCAACGACACGCGGCAGGCGCTGGCCGACCTGGGGCTCGACGACGACACCTGCCGGCGCTTGGGCATCCGGCTGCACAAGGTCAACGTGGTGTGGCCGCTCGAGGCCACGATCACGCGCGAATTCGCGCAGGGCCTCGACGAGATACTCGTCGTCGAAGAGAAGCGCCAGGTCATCGAGTACCAGTTGAAGGAAGAGCTGTACAACTGGCGCCCCGACGTGCGGCCCAACGTGCTCGGCAAGTTCGACCAGTCCGACGGCGACGAGGGCGGCGAGTGGAGCCGGCCCAACCCGAGCGGCAACTGGCTGCTGCGCGCCAACGCCGACCTGACGCCGGCGATCATCGCGCAGGCGATCGCCAAACGGCTCAAGAAGCTCGGCGTGCCGGGCGACATCGCCGAGCGCATGGACGAGCGGCTGCGCGTGCTCGAAGCCAAGGAGCGCGCGCTCGCCGCCGGCGCCACCGGCGGCGCCGAGCGCCAGCCGTGGTTCTGCTCGGGCTGCCCGCACAACACCAGCACGCGCGTGCCCGAAGGGTCGCTCGCGATGGCCGGCATCGGCTGCCACTTCATGGCGGTGTGGATGGGCCGCTCGACGGTGGGCTTCACGCAGATGGGCGGCGAGGGTGCGCCGTGGGTCGGCCAGGCGCCGTTCACCAAGCGGCCGCACATGTTCGCCAACTTGGGCGACGGCACGTACTACCACTCGGGCTTCCTGGCGGTGCGCCAGGCGATCGCCGCGGGTGTGAACATCACCTACAAGATCCTCTACAACGACGCGGTGGCGATGACCGGCGGCCAGCCGATCGACGGCGTGCTCACGGTGCCGCAGATCACGCGCGAGCTGGAGGCAGAGGGCGCCAAGCGCATCGTGGTGGTGACCGACGAGCCCGTGAAGTACAACGGCCCGCTCAACCTCGCCCCCGGTGTCACGGTGCGGCATCGCGACGAGTTGGACGCCGTGCAGCGCGAGCTGCGCGAGATCGAGGGCTGCACGATCCTCGTCTACGACCAGACCTGCGCCACCGAGAAGCGGCGCCGCCGCAAGCGCGGCAAGATGGAAGACCCGCCCAAGCGGGTGGTGATCAACGAGCTGGTGTGCGAGGGCTGCGGCGACTGCAGCGTGCAGAGCAACTGCCTGAGCGTCGAGCCGGTAGAGACCGAGTTCGGCCGCAAGCGGCGCATCAACCAGAACACCTGCAACAAGGACTACTCGTGCGTGAAGGGCTTCTGCCCGAGCTTCGTCACGGTCGAAGGCGGGCAACTGAAGAAGCCAAACAAGCAGGCCCGGCGGCCCGACCCGGCGACGCTGCCCGAGATCCCCGAGCCGGCGCTGCCGCTGGCCGAAACCGCGTGGGGTATCGTGGTGGCCGGCATCGGCGGCACCGGCGTCATCACCATCGGCCAGCTGCTCGGCATGGCGGCACACCTCGAGGGCAAGGGCGTCGTCACGCAAGACAGCGCGGGGCTGGCGCAGAAGGGCGGCGCCACCTGGAGCCACGTGCAGATCGCCAACCGGCCCGAGGCGATCTTCACCACCAAGGTCGACACCGCGAAGGCGGATCTCGTGATCGCCTGCGACGGCATCGTCGCCGCCGGCAAGAGCACGCTGGCGCTGATGCACGAAGGCCGCACTTACGTGGCGCTGAACTCGCATGCCACGCCGACGGCGGCGTTCGTCGGAAACCCGGATTGGCAGTTCCCGGGCGGCGGCTGCGAGGCCGCGCTGCAGGCCGCGGTGGGCAAAGACAAGCTGGGCCTGCTCGACGCCGACCAGGTGGCCGTGCAGCTGCTGGGCGACAGCATTTACGCGAACCCGCTGCTGCTGGGCTACGCCTGGCAGCAGGGCAAAGTGCCGGTGAGCCGCGCCGCGCTGCTGCGCGCAATCGAACTCAACGGCGTGCAGGTCGAGAACAACAAGGCCGCGTTCGAGTGGGGCCGCCGCTGCGCGCACGACGTCGCCGCGGTGAGCGCGCTGTTCAAGGCGGCGCAGGTGATCGAGTTCGTCAAGAAGCCATCGCTCGACGAGATGATCACCCGGCGCGTGGAGTTCCTCACCGCGTACCAGGATGCCGACTACGCCGCGCAGTACCGCGCCTACCTCGCCAAGGTGCGCGCGGCCGAGGCCGGCGCGAGCGCGAGCAGCACCCGGCTGACAGAGGCGGTGGCGCGCTATTTGTTCAAGCTGATGGCGTACAAGGACGAGTACGAGGTCGCGCGGCTGCACACCGACCCGCAATTCACCGCGCAGATCGAATCGATGTTCGAGGGCGACTACAAGCTCGTGCACCACCTGGCGCCGCCGCTGACCGCCAAGCGCAACGCCAAGGGCGAGCTGATCAAGCGGCCTTTCGGCCCGTGGATGCGCAAGGGCTTCGAGGTGCTCACCAGGTTGAAGGGGCTGCGCGGCACGCCGCTCGACGTCTTCGGCTACAGCGCCGAGCGCAGAACCGAGCGCAAGCTGATCGGCCAGTACAAGGCCAGCCTCGACGAGCTGCTGCGCAGTGGCCTGGCCGAAGGCGAGCGGCTGGCGCTGGCAGTGGAGATCGCGCGCATCCCCGAAGAGATTCGCGGTTATGGGCATGTGAAAGCCCGGCATCTGGCGGCGGCGCGCACCAAGTGGGATGCCCTGGTGGCGCAGTGGCGGTCGGGCGAGATCGCTGCGCCTGCGCCGGCGCAGGCGCAAACGCAGGCGAGTGCGCCGGCGAGCGCTGCACCGAAAGCCACGGCCTGAGCGCGGAACGGCTGGCCGGCGATCCGGCCGCCGCCGCCGCCGCCGTTTGTTAGCCGATCTGATCGAGCGGGCTGCGCACGCCGCGGCCGCCGCGGTTGAGCACGTGCGTGTAGATCATCGTGGTCTTGACGTCGGCGTGGCCGAGCAGCTCCTGCACGGTGCGGATGTCGTAGCCGGCCTGCAGCAGGTGGGTGGCGAACGAATGGCGCAGCACGTGCGGCGAGCACGGCTTGACGATGGCGGCGCGGCGCGCCGCGATCGACACCGCGCGCTGCACCGAGTTCTCGTGCAGGTGATGGCGATGCTCGGCGCCCGAGCGCGGGTCGACCGACCGCGTGGTCGACGGAAACACCCACTGCCAGCCCCACTGACGCGCAGCGTTCGGGTACTTGACCTCCAGCGCGTCGGGCAAGTGGACATCGCCGTGGCCGGCAGCGAGATCGCGCAGATGCAGCTTGCGCACGAGCGCCAACTGGGCCTGCAGCGCAGTGATCAGATTCTCGGGCAGCACCGTCACCCGATCCTTGGCGCCCTTGCCATCGCGCACGACGATCTCGCGGCGCTCGAACTCGATGTCCTTGACACGCAGGCGCAGCGCCTCGATCAAGCGCAACCCGGTGCCGTAGAGCAGCGAAGCCACGAGGCCCATCGTGCCGGAAAGCTCGGCCAGCAGACGGCGCACCTCTGATGGCGTGAGCACCACCGGCAGCCGCCGCGACGGCTTGGCACCGACCACCTCGTCGAGCCACGGCAGGTCGACCAGCAACACCTCGCGGTATAGGAACAGCAGCGCCGACTTGGCCTGGTTCTGCGTGGACGACGACACCGAGCGCTCGACCGCCAGGTGCGTCAGAAACGCCTGCACCTCGGAGGCACCCAGCCGAGCGGGATGCCGCTTGCCGTGGAAGACGACGAAGCGCCGCACCCAATCGACGTAGGCCTGCTCGGTACGGATCGAGTAGTGCCGCAGCCGCAGCGCGTCGCGCAGCCGCGGCAGCAGCTTGGCCGGCGGCGAGGCGGGCGGCGGGGCGGGCGCAGGCGACAGTGACGAAGCGGCCCCCGCGGGCCGGGCCACGCTGCCGACCTGAGATGAGGCAAACGAGGCGTCGGCGATCGGACGGGGCTTGGTGAACTTGGCAGCCATACGCGAAAATTTAGGCGTGCCATTGCACCCGCGCATCGCCCCCAAGACGGACCCGAAGCGGGCCCCCGAAAGGGGGTTACCGTCGATTCCTCACGTAAGCGTTCAGCCCATTAGGCAGAGCCAAGTGCTTCAATGCCCTCTGTCCATTTGACGTTGAGCCAAGCCGCTGCGCGGCAGTCGCGTGCGAGAGGGTTCTTGGACGGCCTGTAGCGCGCCACCAGTGATGCACCCACTGCAGAGCATCATGCGCGAGCACTTCGCGCAGTACGCACAGAGTCGCGATCTGCATGTGCGCGAACTGCGCGCGGCCACGGCGATCATGTGCTGCCGCACGCCGGAGTTGGGAGGCCGTGTACTGGCGTGCGAGCGGGGGCACTACGCGCGCGTGCAGTACAACTCGTGCCGCCACCGCA
>DASURM010000080.1:0-10431 GCA_036280035.1 Burkholderiaceae bacterium
GCGGTGCCGACTCGCACGACAAGGTGGCCGGCAGCGACGCCGAGCTGAAGGCGATCGCCGCCACGGTGCTGGCGACCAAGCCTGCGCAGCCCTGAGGCTCCCGAGCCGATGTGGCTTTGCCGCTTTGCTTGAACCCCCGCGGGGCCGGGCGGGCCCTGGGGGTGCTCAGAGCGCAGGTGCGGCCGGGCGTGCAGCCTCGCCCGCCGGCCGCGGCTCGGGCACCAGGCGCGGTTCGGCGCCGAGCCGGTACAAGCCGTTGGCCATGATGCAGAAGCCGGTGACTGCGAACCACACCATCGCGCCGCCGACGAAGCCGGTGAACAGCAGCCACCAGGGGCTGTGCAGCAGCGACAGCACCGAGGCCAGCATCAGATTGAAGCCGACCACGAGGTAGATGCGGCGCTCGAGGTACCAGCTATCGGTCTGCATGAAATAGGGCCGCCCGGGTTGCCAGCCCGCGCGGGCCAGCGCCGGCCTGAAGCCGAGCCGCGCGAGCACGTTGCCGACGACGCAGTAGCCGGTGAATGCGACCCCGATCGACGCCGCGGCGGTCGCCATCACGGCCGCCACCGCCAGCGGATGCCACCACGCCGCCAGCGCGGTGCCCACCAGCAGTACGACCCCGGCGACCAGCCAGACCGTGCGTTCGATGTACCAGCGGTCGGTGGGCACGATGTACCAACGCTTGCGGGCTGACATACGGAACTCCGGCGCTTGGACATCTGAAATGATCGCGCGCATGCCGCGCTGCGCATTTGAGCTGACGCAAGGCCCGGCCGTCGTACGCGACCAGAATCGGCGCGACGCACCCGAGGTCCCCGCCGTGCCGCCATGCCCGCTCGACCGCCGCCGTTGGATGGCCGCCGCGCTGGCCGCGTGCGGCGCGCTGGGGTGGCCGCGCGTTCGCGCCGCGCAGGGGCGCACGCTTGCCGCGCGTGCGGTACGGCTGGTCGTGCCGTACTCGGTGGGCGTCGGCCCCGATGTCGTCGCGCGCAGCGTCGCCGCGCCGCTGGCGCAGCGCTGGGGCCGGCCGGTGCTGGTCGACAACCGGCCCGGCGCGTCGGGCATCGTCGCGTTCGCCGACGTGCGGCGCACTGCGGCCGACGGCCACACGCTGTTCGTCGCCGACTCGGGCACGCTGGTCGTCAATCCGCTGCTGCATGCCTCGCTGCCGTACGACCCGGTGCGCGACCTGGAGCCGTTGACGCTGCTGTTCCGCGCCACCTTCGTGCTGTGGGTCGGCGGTGCGAGCCGGTTCCGCGCGGTCGCCGAGCTGCTCGATGCCGCACGGCGCACGAGCGAGCGCGTCAGCTACGCATCGCTCGGCAACGGTCACCCGAGTCAGGTGGCGATCGAGACGCTGGCGCAAGCGGCCGGCGTGCGCCTGCTGCACGTGCCGTTCAAGGAAGCCGGTGCGCTGTTCGCGGCGGTCGCGGCCGGCGAGGTCGACTTCACCGCCTTCAGCGTCAACACGGTGGCCGGTCTGGCGGCCAGCGGCCGGCTGCGCGCGCTGGCGGTGGCGGCGCGTGCGCGCCTGGCCAGCCACCCGCAGATCCCCACGCTCGCCGAAGCGGGCGCGCCGGCCGTCGAGATGCACCCGTGGGCCGCGCTGGTCACGCTGGCGGGCACCGCCGCGCCGCTGCTGCAGCAGTTGCAGCGCGACATCGTGGCGACGCTCGCATTGCCCGAGGTGCAGCAGCGTGCGCTCGACAGCGGCTTCGAGCTGACGCCGTCGACGCCGGAAGCGGTGCTCGAGCGCATGCGTGCCGACGCGGCGCTGGTCGCGCCGCTGGTCGACGAGGGCCGGCTGCTCGTGGTCTGACCGCTCGCGCGGCCAGGCACGGCGCTTGAGCTGCCTCAAGCCGGCCCGGCCGCCACCCCCGCAATACTCCGCCTGCGGGGCGGGTCCTCGTGAAAGGCAGTCCGTGGTGAACGACATCGCGAATGCGCAGGCCCGCAACGCCGCCGCCGGCGCAGCGATCGCGCGCGTGCTCGGTGCCGAGCGCGACGCGCGCGACAGCATTGCCGCCGCACAAGCCGAAGTCACGCACATCGGCGAAGAGGCGCGCGCCGCCACGCGCGCGATCAGCGAACGCACCGAGCACCGCCTGCGCCGCGTCGTCGAGTGCATCGAGCGCGACACCGCCGCCCGCCTGGCGGCGATCGACGCCAATGCCGCCGCGCTGGCCGAGCAGCGCACCGACGTCGCAGGCGACGACGCCGTCGTGCGCGCGGCCGTGGCGGCGCTGGCCAGCCGCCTGATCGGGGCGGCGTCGTGATCGACTGCGGCAGCGTCGAGTACGCCTACGCCCGCGTGCACGCGCGCCACGGGCAACGCCTCGACGAAACGGCGTGGCGCCGCATCGAGACGCTGCGCGGCCTCGCGCCGACACTCGAACTGATGCGCGCGGGCACGCTGCGGCCGTGGCTGGCCGGCCTCGGCGAGCCCGCCGACTCGCACCGCGTCGAGGTGACGCTGCGCCGGCACTGGCGGGCCGGGGTCGACGAGGTCGCGGCCTGGTTGCCCGCCGCGTGGCAGCCTGCGGTGCGCTGGTGCGCCTGGCTGCCCGAGCTGGCGCCGCTGCAACACCTGGCGCGCGGAGGCGAGCCGCCGGCCTGGATGCACGACGACGAGGTCTGGCGCGACGCGCACGCGCTGCCGTCCACCGAGCGCGAGGCCTGGCTGGCAGCGGGGCCCGCGGCGGCGCTGGCGCCGGCGTGGCGCACCCCCGATGCGGTGGGCGAGCTGTGGCTCACGGCCTGGCGGCTGCGATGGCCGCGCCGCAGCCGCGCCGATGGTGCCGCGCTCGACGCCCTGGTGCGAACCTGGCTCGACCACCGACACCAGTTCGGCCGCGCCGCGCCGGGCCAGGGCGACGCCTTGCGGGCGCAACTGCAGTCGCGGCTGCTCGCGGCGCTGCGACGCCTGGCACCGCAGCCGGCGGTCATCTTCGTCCATCTGGCGCTGACGGCATTCGACCTCGAGCGGCTGCGCGCCGAGCTGCTGCGGCGCGTACTGTTTCCGCGCTGGGAGGTGGCCTGATGCTGCGCCCGCGCGCCGCGCGCTGGTTCGAGGTGCTTGCCGCGCGCGACGATGCCACCCTCGTGCTCGAGGCGCTGGCGCGCACCGGCGCCGTCGAACTGGAGTCGCGCGCGCCGACCGACCTCAGCGCGGCGTTGGGCGAGGTGGCGCCGCTGGTGGCGCAGTTCGGCGAACTGGCGGCGCGCTATCACGCCTACTGGCCGGCGAGCGAGGTCTGCCGGCCGTCGCCGTTTCCGGAGGCGGCCGAGGCGACGATGCAGCGCGCGCTCGCGGTGATCCACGCCTGGGCGCGCGACGCCGAGCCGTTGATCCGCACGCACCAGCGCCTGAGCGCCGAACGCACCAACCTGCTGCTGTGGCAGCGGGTGTTGCCGGCGCTGACCGCCGGCGCGCTGCAGCCGGCTCAACTGGCGAGCGCCGGCCCGTGGTTGCGCGCGCGCTTGTTCGTGTTGCCGCCGGGCGCGGCGCCGGATGCCGTGCTGGCCACCGACGCGGGGGCGGCGCTGGCCAGCCGCGTCGAACTCGACGGTGCGTGGCACCTGCTGGTGGTCGGCGAGCCCGAGGTGCTGCGCGCGGTCGAGCAGGCGGTCGCTGCGCACAAGGGCCGCGCGCACGACGTGCCCGACGGGCTGGGCGCCGACGGCGCCTGGAACCCCGCGCTGATCGACACCCGGCTGGCGGCGATCGACGCCGAACTGCATCGCAACGGCGCCGCACGCGGCGCCTTGCTGCAGCAGCACGAGCTGGCGCGCGCGCTCGGCGACGCCAATCGCCTGCAGTGGGTGCTGCAGAACGTGCGTGCGCTGGAGTCGGGCGAGCTGCTGTGCTGGATCACCGGCTGGTCGAGCGACCTCGACGGCGGCAGCCTCGAACGGGCGCTGCAGGCCAGCGGCACCCGCGCGCTGCTGCACTTCGCACCGGCGCCGCCGCATCGCCAGGCGCCGCTGCTGCTCGCCAACCCCCGCTGGGCGCGGCCGTTCGAGATCTTCAGCCGCGCGCTGGGCATGCCTTCGGCCACCGAGGCCGACCCCAGCCAGCTGCTGGCGATCGTGGTACCGCTGATCTTCGGCTACATGTTCGGCGACGTCGGTCAGGGCCTCGTGCTCGCGGCCGCAGGCGCGGCGCTGCGCCGGCGCAGCGCGATCGCACGCCTGCTGCTGGTCGGCGGGCTCGCCGCGGCGGTGTTCGGCCTGCTGTTCGGCAGCGTGTTCGGGGTGCACACGCTGCTGCCGGCGTTGTGGGTGCATCCGCTCGATGCGCCGTTGCCGGTTCTGCTGGCGCCGCTGGCCGGCGGCGCGGTGCTGCTGACGATGGGCTTGGGCCTGCAGGCGCTGGCGGCGCGCTGGCGCGGCCAGTGGCGCCACTGGCTGCTGACCGATGCCGCGCTGGTCGTCGTCTACCTCGCGCTGCTCGGGTCGTTCTTCGCGCCGCAGGCCTTGCTGGTGGCCTTGGCAGGCGTGCTGCACTTCTGCGTCGGCCACGCGCTGCTCGCGCGGCGCGCCCAGGCGGGGCTCAGCGCCGTCGGCGAACTGGTCGAGAAGACGCTGCAGATCCTGATCAACACTCTGTCGTTCGCGCGCGTCGGCGCCTTCGCGCTCGCGCATGCCGGCCTGTCGTCGGCGGTGATCGCGCTGATGCAGGCAGCCGACAGTCTGTGGCTGAAGGCCCTGATTCTCTTGTTCGGCAACGCCGTCGTGATCGTCCTCGAGGCGATGGTGGTGTCGATCCAGACCACGCGTCTGGTGCTGTTCGAGTTCTTCGCCCGCTTCATGCAGGCGCAGGGTCGCGCCTTCCGGCCCCTGCCCGCACCGCCATCCGTCCACCAGGAGACTTGATGATGAACACGACGATGCGGAGGTCCGCCGGCTGGGTCGTGCTGGCCGCGCTGCTCGCGATCGGGTCGACGGCGCTGCTGTTCGTCGCCGCCCCGGCGCGAGCCGCCGATACCGCGACGGCCTCGATCGCGCTCGACACCGGCTGGCTATTCGTCGGTGCCGCGCTGGCCACCGGCCTGTCGTCGCTGGGCGCGGGCTTCGCGGTGGCCAAGGTCGGCACCGCGGCGGTGGGCGCCCTGGCCGAGAAACCCGAACTGTTCGGCCGCCTGCTGATCTTCATCGGCCTGGCCGAAGGCATCGCGATCTACGGGCTGATCGTCTCGGTGCTGATGCTCAACCGCCTGGGCTGAGAAGCGCGCACGGGAAGGGTCGACGTTGCCGGCACCGATCTACCTGGGCGACGAACTGGGCGCGGCAGGCTACCGCCTGGCCGGGGCGCTAGTGCGCACGCCCGGGCCTCGCGAGGCGGCCACGGCGCTGGCCGATGCGTGCCGGCGCGCGCCGCTGGTGCTGGTGTCGGCCCGCGTCGCCGCGCTGGTCGCGCCGGCCGCACTGCAGCGCGCGCTGGTGGCGGCTGCACCGCTGGTGCTGGTGGTACCCGACATTCAAGCGGACACGCCGCTGCCCGACCTCGCGGCACGGCTGCGCGCGCAGCTGGGTTTCGAGGCATGAACGAGCCTGCGTCGCACCTCGAGCGCCAGACGCGCTCGCTGCTCGAGCTGATCGAGGCCGACCGCGGGCGGCGTTGCGCCCAGATCCTGGAGCCTGCGCGCGCCGGCGCGCTGGCGCTGCGGGCGCAGGCGCGCAACGAGGCGCACGCGCGGCGGCGCGCGACGATCGCCGAACAGCGGCAGCGCCGGCGCGACGCGCTGGCGGCCGCGCGCGCACGCCTGGCGACGCGCACGCGGCTGCACGCGCAGCAGCACGAAGCGGCGCTGCTCGGCCTGGCGTGGCGGCAGCTGCCCGACGCGCTGCGCGCGCTGTGGCGCGACGCCGCGGCGCGCGCGGCCTGGGTCGGGCAGGTGGTGGCCGCCGCGCGCACCCGGTTGTCGGCCGACGCCTGGCGCATCGTGCACGCCGCCGACTGGCCTGCCGCCGAGCAGCGGGCGCTCGAACGGTCGCTGGCCGGCATCGCGCTGCACTTCGAGAGCGAGCCCGCGGTCGACGCCGGAATCAAGGTGATCGCCGGCGGCAACATCGTCGACGGCACCGTCGCCGGTCTGCTGGCCGACCGCAGCGAGATCGAGGCCGCGCTGCTGCGGTTGCTCGAGGCACCGGGACAGGCGCGATGAGCCGCCGCCGGGCCGCCCCAAGGGGGCTCGGCCTTGCAGGCCGCGGCGTCGCGAGACGCGACGCCTCCTCGTGCCGTCCATGCCCGCGCAGGCGGACATGGAGCCGCGGCACTCGGCCCCCTCGGGGGGGCGCGAGCGCAGCGAGCAAGGGGGCGACATGAGCGTGGCGATCGTCCGCCGCATCGCCGGGCCGGTGCTGCACGCCCGCCGCGACGGTGCGTTCGGGCTGCGCGAAGCGGTGCGCGTGGGGCCGCAGTCGCTGCTGGGCGAGGTGGTCGCGATCCACGACGACGAGATCGTGGTCCAGGTCTACGAGGACACCACGGGTCTGCGGCCGGGCACCGCGGTGCACGGCGACGGTCAGCCGCTGGCGATCCGGCTCGGGCCGGCGCTGCTCGGGCGCATCTTCGACGGCCTGCTGCGCCCGCTGGCCGCGGGCAGCGGCGCGTTCGTGCAGCCGGGGCTGCGCGGCGGCGCCGCGCTGCGGCTGCGCTTCGAGCCGAGCGTCGCGGTGGGCGCGCGCGTCGCCGGCGGCGCGGTGATCGGCCGCGCGCTCGGCGCCGATGGCCGCGCGCAGCGCTGCCTGGCGCCGCCCGACGCCGCCGGGATCGTCGAGTCCATCGCCGCGATCGGCGAGCACGCCGACGACGCCACGGTGTGCGTGCTGCGCGACGACGACGGCCGGCGGCGCGAGATCGCGATGAGCCACGCCTGGCCGGTGCGCCAGCCGCGGCCCGTGTCGCGGCGGCTGACGGCGAGCGCGCCGCTGGTGACCGGGCAGCGCATCCTCGACGGGCTGTTCCCGGTGGCGCAAGGCGGCAAGGCGGCGATCCCCGGCGGCTTCGGCACCGGCAAGACGGTGTTGCTCGAGGCGCTGGCCAAGGGCTGCAACGCCGACGTGATCGTCTACCTCGGCTGCGGCGAGCGCGGCAACGAGATGGCCGGCGTGCTCGACGAGTTCCCCGAGCTGACCGACCCGCGCAGCGGCCGGCCGCTGATGGAGCGCACGGTGATCATCGCCAACACCTCCAACATGCCGGTGGCGGCGCGCGAGGCGAGCATCTATTGCGCGGTCACGGTGGCCGAGTACTTCCGCGACCAGGGCCTGCACGTCGCGCTGATGGCCGACTCCACCAGCCGCTGGGCCGAGGCGCTGCGCGAGGTGTCGGGCCGCTTCGGCGAGCTGCCCGGCGAAGGCGGCTACCCGGCCTATCTGGCCAGCCGCATCGCCGACTTCTACGAGCGCGCGGCCGTGGTCGAGACGCTCGCCGGCGACACCGGCTCGGTGACCATCATGGGCGCGATCAGCCCGCCGTCGGGCGACTTCTCCGAGCCGGTGACCAGCCACACCAAGCGCTACGTCAAGGCATTCTGGGCACTCGACGTCAAGCGCGCGCAGGCGCGGTTCTACCCGGCGATCCACCCGCTGACCTCGTACGCCGAGGACGCGGCAGGCTTCGCGCCGTGGTGGGCGACGCAGGGCAACGGCCAGTGGCTCGAGCTGCGCCGGCGCATGCTGACGCTGCTCGACGAGCAGGCCCGGCTCGAGCGCATGGCGCGCATCATCGGCAAGGACGCACTGCCCGCGCGGCAGCGCCTGACGCTGCTGAACGCCGAGCTGGTCAACGAGGCTTTCCTGCGCCAGTCGGCGTTCTCGCCGGTCGACCGCGTCTGCAGCCCGCAGAGGCTGTCGGCGATGATGCGGCTGCTCGGCCGCTTCGTCGACCTGGCCGAGGCCGCGCTCGATGCGGGCGTCGAGCCCGAGCAGGTCGGCTCGCTGGCGTGCCTGCGCTCGCTGCAGCGCATGGGCGAGGACATCGGCGACCACGAACTGCCGCGGCTGGCCGAGCTGCAGGCGCGCGTCGAGCGCGAGTTCGCCGCATTGACGCCGCAGGCGCCGCAGGCCGCGCCGGAGACACCGGAGGCACGCGATGCGGCTGACCGTTGAGGGCGCCGCGGCGCGGCTCGAAGGGCCGTTGCTGTTCCTGCGGCGAACGCTCGACGTCGGCCTCGCCGACGCGGTCGAGGTGCGCGGCGCCGACGGCCGCGCGCGGCTCGGGCGCATCGCCGCGATCGACGAGCAGTTGATGACGATCGAGGTGCTGGAGTCGACCGCCGGGCTGGCGCTGGAGTCGACCGTCGTGCGTTTTCGCGGCGAGCCGCTGCGCTTCGGCCTGGGGCCCGGGATCCTCGGCCGCGTGTTCAACGGCGTCGGGCAGGTCATCGACGGCGGGCCGCCGGTGGCCGTGCACCGTACGGTGCCGATCGAGGGTGCGCCGATGAACCCGGTGGCGCGCGCGCTGCCGCGCGACTTCATCGAGACCGGCGTCAGCACGCTCGACCTGATGAACAGCCTGGTGCGCGGGCAGAAGCTGCCGCTGTTCTCCGGCGGCGGGCTGCCGCACGACAAGCTCGCGGTCGACATCGCCGGGCACGCGCGGCTGCGGACCCGACAGCCCCTCGAGCGCCAAGCGGCGCTCGCCCCCCGTGGAGGTGAGACGTCCTCGGGAGCGGCCGAGCGGACGAATCGGCACCAGGACGACTTCGCGATCGTCTTCGCCGGCATCGGCGTGCCGTACGACAGCGCCGAGTTCTTCCGGCGCAGCCTCGAGCAGGGCGGCGCGCTGGAGCGCACGGCGCTGTTCCTCAACCTGGCCAGCGACTCGAGCACGCAGCGGCTGCTGACGCCGCGCTTCGCGCTCAGCGCGGCCGAGTACCTGGCGTTCGTCGAAGGCAAGCACGTGCTGGCGATCCTCACCGACATGACCAACTACTGCGAGGCGCTGCGCGAGGTGTCGTCGAGCAAGGGCGAGGTGCCCGGACGCAAGGGCTTCCCTGGCTACATGTACTCGGACCTGGCGACGCTGTTCGAGCGCGCCGGCTGCCTGCGCGGCATGCCGGGCACGCTGACGCAGCTGTCGATTCTGACGATGCCGGCCGACGACATCGGCCACCCGATCCCCGACCTCACCGGTTACATCACCGAGGGCCAGATCGTGCTGTCGCGCGACCTCGACCGGCGCGGCGTCTACCCACCGGTGAACGTGCTGCCGAGCCTGTCGCGGCTGATGAAGGACGGCACCGGCGGCCACTACACCGACCCCGACCATCCTGCGCTGGCCAGCCAGCTCTACGCCGCCTACGCGCGCGCGGCGCAGGCGCGGCTGCTGGCCAGCGTGGTCGGCCAGGAGGGGCTGACCGACGCCGACCGCAAGTACCTGCAGTTCGGCGACGAGTTCGAGCAGCGACTGGTCACGCAGAGCGGCGCACGCTCGCTCGAACAGAGCATGGCGCTCGGCTGGTCGCTGCTCGCCGGCCTGCCGCTGGCCGAGCTGACCCGGCTGTCGGACGCGCAGATCTCGGCGCACATCGCGGCCTGACGGCGCCGCTCACCCGATCGCCATGGCCGAAGCGAGCGACACCAGCCCGACCCGCAGCGCGGTCATCGCGCTGAAGGACGAGCGCCGCGCGATGCACGAGGGCTACGTCTTTCTCGACGAGAAGTGCCTGCTGCTCGCCTCGGAGATCCTGCGCCCGCTCGAGTTGTACGCCAGGCTGCAGCGCGAGCTGCTCGCGCTGCACGAGCGCGCGCGCGAGGCGCTGCGCGCGGCGGTGTTGCGCCACGGTCTGCAGGGGCTGCAGGTCTACCCGGCGGCCGACCTCGGCGCGGCGCGGCTGCGCGTGCAGCCGCGCGCGCTGATGGGGGTGCGGCTGCAGGAGGCCAAACTCGACGTCGGCGCCACGACGCCGGCACCGCAGTCGGTGGAGCGCTCGCCGGAGGCACAGGCCTGCCGCGACGCCTTTGCCGCGGTGCTCGCAGCGGCTGCCACCGTGGCCGCGGTGGCCGGCAACCTCGAACGGCTGTCGCTCGAGTACCGGCGCTCGGTGCGCCGCGCGCGCGCGCTGCAGGACGTGATGCTGCCGGAACTCGACGCCACGATCGCCGACATCGAGAACCGCCTCGAGGAGCTCGAGCGCGACGAGGCGATCTTCGGGCGCGTGCGCCGCTAGCGTCGCGATCGATGGCGCCACGCTGCGCGGCCCTTTGCACTTCGGAAGCGCATCGGCGCGCCGCCGCAGTGTCGCGGGCCGCCGACCCACGCGCTGGTGTATGGTCGCGCCCATGCGCGCGGTATGGCGGCGGCGGTGCTCCGATGCGGTGATCGCGCTGGCGGTGGCCGCTGTGGTCGGATGCGCAGGCACGCCGCGCGGCCGCGTGCCGTCGGGCGGACGCGACGGTGCGGGCACCAGCCCGCCACCC
>DASURM010000081.1:0-2274 GCA_036280035.1 Burkholderiaceae bacterium
CCCCGCCGGCATGCCGAGCTTGACCGCGGCCCACACACCGCCGAGGTAGCCCCCGTGCTGCAGCGTGCCGAGCACGGCCAGGTGCAGCCATTGCGCGCGAGCACGGGGCCACGGCACGCCGCGTGCCAGCGCGATCCAGGCGCCGATCGCGACGATCGACAGGCTGTAGCGCCACGCCAGGAAGCCCAGCGGCGGCGCGTGCGGCATGCCCAGGCGCGCGACCACGAAGCCGGTGCTCCAGATCAGCACGAACACCGCCGGCATGGCGCGCAGCCACGCGCTGCCCCGGGCCTCCGTCATTTGGCGCGCGCGCGGATCTCGGGCAGTGCCTTGCGCAGGTAGTACACCATCGACCAGATGGTCAGCACCGCCGCCACGTAGATCAGCAACGTGCCCCACAGCCGCGTGTCGACCAATTCGAGCAGGCGGCCGTCGTACAGCAGCAGCGGGATCGCCACCATCTGCGTCACCGTCTTGATCTTGCCGAGCATGTGGACTGCCACGCTGCGCGACGCACCGATGTGCGCCATCCACTCGCGCAGCGCCGAGATCGCGATCTCGCGGCCGATGATGATCAGCGCCACCAGCGCATTCACGCGCTCCTGCTCCACCAGGATCAACAGCGCTGCGCAGACCAGGAACTTGTCGGCCACCGGGTCGAGAAAGGCGCCGAACGCCGACACCTGGTTCAGCTTGCGCGCCAGCCAGCCGTCGAGCCAGTCGGTCAGCGCGAAGGCGATGAACAACGCCGTGGCGACGAGGTTGCGGGTCGCCTCGTCGAGCGGCAGGTGAAAAACCCCGGCGAGCAGCGGGATCGCGGCGATACGCGCCCAGGTGAGCAGCGTCGGCAGCGTCAGGAACATGCGCCGATTGTGCACGCGACGATGCGCGCGCCGGTGCCCGATTCAATGCAGGACACGGTAGATCTCTTCGGCCAGTTCGCGCGAGATGCCGTCGACCGCCGTCAGATCGTCGACGCTGGCCGCGGCGACGCCGCGCACGCCACCGAATCGCTGCAGCAGCCGCGCTCGCTTCTTCGGCCCCACTCCGGCGATGTCCTCGAGCCGGCTGCCTCCGGTGCGCACCTTGGCGCGGCGAGCACGCATGCCGGTGATCGCGAAGCGGTGCGCCTCGTCGCGGATCTGCGCCACCAGCATCAGCGCCGCCGAGTCGTGCGGCAACTGCAGCTTCGGCCGGCCGTCGGCGAACACCAGTTCTTCGAGGCCGACCTTGCGGCCCTCGCCCTTCTCGACGCCGACGATCAGCGAGAGGTCCAGTCCCAGCTCCTCGAACACCTCGCGCGCCACCGACACCTGGCCGCGGCCGCCGTCGACCAGCACCAGAGCGGGCATGCGTGCGCGCGCGTCGTCGTCGCCGCTGTGCTCGGCGAGCTTGGCGTAGCGGCGCATCAACACCTGCCGCATCGCCGCGTAGTCGTCGCCCGGCGTGACGCCCTCGACGTTGAAGCGGCGGTAGTCGGCGCTGCGCATCGCATGGTGCTGGTAGACAACGCACGACGCCTGCGTCGCTTCGCCGGCCGTGTGGCTGACGTCGAAGCACTCGATGCGGAAGGTGTCGAGGTCATCCACCGCCAGGTCGAGCGCCTCCACCAGCGCGCGCGTGCGCTCGTGCTGCGAACCCTCTTCGGCCAGCAGCCGCGCCAGCGCGATCTCGGCACCCTTGAGCGCCATCTCGAGCCAGATGCGGCGCTGCTCGCGCGGCTGATGCTGCGCTGCAATCTTCACGCCGCACTGCTGCGATAGCGCCTCGACGAAGCGCGCATCGAGCGCGTGGCTGGTCACCAGCGACGGCGGCGGCGCGCTCGCCAGGTAGTGCTGCGCGACGAACGCCTCGAGCACCTGCTGCTCGGCGCTGCGCGGCGTGTCGTCGCCGTCATCCTCGTCGCCGGCGAAAGCCCCGTCGGCGCCTTGCGACGGGAAGTACGCGCGATCGCCGAGGTGGCGGCCGCCGCGCACCATCGCCAGGTTGACGCAGGCGCGGCCGCCATGCAGCTTGACCGCCAGGATGTCGACGTCGCGCTCGCGCGCCGACAGGCTGCTCTCGTCCATGGCCTGCTGGTGCAGCACGCGCGACAGCGCACCGATCTGGTCGCGCACCGCGGCCGCCTGCTCGAACTGCAGCGCATCGGACAACGCCATCATGCGCTGCTGCAACGAACGCATCACCTCGTCGGTGCGGCCGAGCAGGAACGCCTCGGCATCGGCGACGTCGCGCGCGTAGCTCGCCGCGTCGATGGTGCCGACGCACGGCGCG
>DASURM010000082.1:0-4501 GCA_036280035.1 Burkholderiaceae bacterium
GTCGCCCGCGCGGTCGACCCCCGGGCCCTTGCCGTACCACAGCGCGAACACGCCGTCGACCGTGCGCTGCGGGTCGCTCTCGACGCGCTGCGTGCCCAGCGCCTGGGTGGCGCCCAGTTCCTCGTTGATCGCCGGCACGAAGCGGATGCCGGCCTCGGTGAACCTCGGCCCCGCCTTCCAGATCGCCTGGTCGACCATGCCCAGCGGCGAGCCGCGGTAGCCGCTGACGAAGCCCCGCGTATGCAGGCCCGAGCGCTCGTCGCGCGCGCGCTGCATCAGCATCAGGCGCAGCAGCGCCTGCGTCCCGGTGAGGAACACCTGGCCGCGCTCGGCCCACAGGTTGTCGCTCAGTTGGTACTGCGGGCGCGCCAGCGGTGTGGCAGTGTCGGCGGTGGCCGCGGCGGACATGGCCTGCTCCTTCGATTGCGGTGCAGTCGACAGATCGAAGCTTACGCGCGCGCGGCGGCAAAGGTTTTTCGCCGCTCTTGCGTGCACGACAATGCGGCCTCGTTCGCTGGCCGGGAGACCGCGATGCCGACGGCTTTGAAACCTGCGCCCGGCGAACGCCTGCTGCGACGCATCGCGGCGTGGCTGCCGATGCTGCTCGCCTGCGGCGCGCAGGCCGCGGACCCGGGCACGCTGGTGGTGGGCTCCAAGCGCTTCACCGAGTCGTACATCCTCGGCGAGATCGTCGCCCAGACGGCCGCGCCTTACATCAGGACCGAACATCGCCAGGGCCTGGGCAACACCGCGGTCGTGCTCGAAGCGCTGAAGGCCGGCGCGATCGACATCTACCCGGAGTACACCGGGACCATCGACGCCGAGATCCTCAAGCACCCGTTGCCGACCGATCTGGCGACCATGCGCCGCGACCTCGAGCCGATGGGCCTCGGCGTCGGGGTGCCGCTGGGATTCCAGAACACCTATGCGCTGGCGATGACCGCCGCGCGGGCCTCGCAACTCGGCATCCGCACGATCGGCGACCTTGCCAAACATCCCGATCTGGTGGTCGCGGTGTCGCACGAGTTCCTCGGCCGCGCCGACGGCTGGCCGGGGCTCGCGGCGCGCTACGCCCTGCCGCAGAAGCCCACCGGCATCGACCACGGCCTGTCGTACGAGGCGCTGGCTGCCGGCCGCATCGCGGTGACCGACATCTACTCCACCGACGCCAAGATCGCCGAGCTGAAACTCACCGTGCTCGACGACGACCGCCAGTACTTCCCGCGCTACGACGCCGTGCTGCTGTACCGGCTCGACCTGCCGAAACGTGCGCCGACCGCATGGGCCGCGATCACCAAGCTCGAAGGCCGCATCGACGCCGCGACGATGATCCGCATGAACGGCGATGCCGAGCTGCGCGGCCGCTCGTTCGCCGACATCGCGCGCGCCTTCGTGTCGTCGTCGTCGGCCGGCGGCGAGCGCGCGGGCTGGCTGCAGCGCCTGTTCGCCGACGACCTGGCGCGCTTGACGCGCGAGCACCTGATGCTGGTGGCGGTGTCGGTGCTGGCCGCGGTGCTGATCGGAGTGCCGCTCGGCACGGCGGCGGCGGCGTGGCCGCGCGTCGAGCAGCCGGTGATGGCCGCCGTCGGCATGCTGCAGACGGTGCCGTCGCTGGCGATGTTCGCGGTGCTGATCCCGCTGCTGGGGCGCATCGGCACCGTGCCGGCGCTGGTGGCGCTGGCGCTGTACGCGTTGCTGCCGGTGGTGCGCAACGTGACCACCGGGCTGAAGCAGGTGCCGGCCGGGCTGCGCGACGCGGGCCGCGCGCTGGCGCTTTCGCGGTGGCAGCGTTGGTGGCTGATCGAGCTGCCGCTGGCGATGCCGGTGGTGGTGGCCGGCGTCAAGACCGCGGCGGTGATCGCGGTGGGCACCGCGACGATCGCCGCGTTCATCGGCGCCGGCGGCTACGGCGAGCGCATCGTCACCGGGCTGGCGCTGAACGACAACGCCACGCTGCTGGCCGGCGCCCTGCCCGCGGCGGCGCTGGCCTTGGTCACGCAAGGGGTGTTCGAGTGGATCGAGCGGCGCCTGCTGCGGCGCTGGCCGCGTATCGCGCCAGCCCGCTGACGGCCGGGGACGAAAGGCGTCTTCAGCCGCGCGGCGGTACCGCCACCGTGCTGCCGAGGTGGCGCCCGGCGTCGAGCAGCAGCAACTCGCCGGTTGTGGTGCGCGCCCCGTCGATCAGCCACACCACCGCGTCGGCCACATCCTCCGCGCTGGCCGCGGTCTGGAGCGGCGTGGTCTGCTCGTAGCTGGCCTTGATCTTGTCGAAGCCCTCCTGCCCGATGCCGTCGACGAACCAGCGCGTCGTGATCAGCCCCGGGCAGACGGCGTTGACGCGCACCTGCGGCGCCAGCGTGCGCGCGAAGTGCAGCGTCATCGCATTGACGGCGCCCTTCGACGCGATGTAGGGCACCGACGAGCCGATGCCCAGCGCGCCGGCGATCGACGACACGTTGACGATCGCGCCGCGCGCGGCGCGCAGGTGCGGCGCCGCGGCGCGCACCATCTGGAAGGTGCCGAGCGCATTGACGCCGACGATGGCGTGGAACGCCTGCGCATCGATCGCGTCCCAATTGCCGCCGCCCTTGAAGGTGGTGATGCCGGCGTTGTTGACCAGCGCGTCGAGCCGCTGCCAGCGGCCGACCGCGGCGGCCACCAGCGCGCGGCACGCCGCGTCGTCGGCCACGTCGCCGCGCAGCAGCAGCGTGTCGGCACCCGTGGCGCGGCACGCGGCCTCGGCCTCGCGGGCCTCGCGCTCGCTCTTCGAATAGTTGATCAGCACGTCGTAGCCGCGCTGCGCCAGCAACAGCGCGGTAGCGGCGCCGACGCCCGTGGCCGAGCCGGTGACGATGGCTGCCTTGCGCTGTGGCATGAGGCCTCCTGGGGTGGGCGACGATACCAAGGCAGCCCGCCACCCGGCAATCCCGATCGGTCCAGGCGACGTCCGCGGTGCCGACTGCGTACACTGGCGCGCGCCATGCCAAACGTGTGGCCCACGCGTCGCAGAAAGGCAGACATGAACAACATCGCCCTCGCCATCGGGGTGGCCTGCATTGCCGCCATGTCCTCCAGCGTGGCGGCCGCTGACGCCAAGCCGGTACAGAAGAAGCCCGTGTTGCTGGACCTCTCGTCCGAGAGCCTGATCGATGCCGACCATGCGCGATCGGTGGTCGCCGAGGCGATCCCCGCAGCGGTATGGAAACTGTATCCGCCGAGGAAATGGGGTTTCTTCAGCCAGGTCTCGGGCGGCTTCACGTCCGACAAGATCTGCGTCGTCACTGCGCGCGTGATGCTGGCGCCGCTCACCGTCACCAGCGGCATCATCATGCGACCGGCCGAGCGCGCGATGGCCTTCGACGCCAGGCCCAACGCCACCCAGGAGGAGTGCCGGGCGATCGCCAAAGCCAAGCTGCGCGAGGCCACCGACGCCGTGGTGTCGAGCGTGGTCAGGCAGTGACGATTGCGGGCAACTCCGGCTGCTGAAGCCGCAGCCCTTGCGGCATCATCGGGGCGCAATCCGATCGGCGAATCATGATCACGGCCACCACGCGCCTGGCGCTGGGCTACGGCTCGATGCTGATGCACGCCTTTGCGCGTCGCGAACTGCTGCGCCAGCGGCCGGTGCGCGCCGCGCTGCTGCGCCAGATCCAGGTCACCGGCGTGCAGGCGCTGCCCTACGTGCTGACGGTGGCGGTGCTGTTCGGCGCGGTGGTGGTGACGCGCGCGCTCGAGCTGCTCGGGCCCGACAACGATGCCGCGCTGAAGGCGGTGGTGTGGGGCGGCATCCGTGAGCTGGGGCCGCTGGTCACCGCCCTGATCATCATCGTGCGCTCGAGCGTCGCCATCGCGGCCGAGGTGGCGCTGATGCGGCTGCGCAGCGGCATCCGCGACAGCCACTGGCGCGACATCGAGCAGGAAGAGGAGGTCGTGCTGCCGCGCGTGCTCGGCGCGGCGCTTTCGGCCGCCGCGCTGGTGAGCTGCTTCCAGTTCGTCGCCATCGGCTCGGCGCTGGTGTCGAGCGCGCTGACCCTGGGCACCGCCTTCGAGTTCGAGCTCGACTCGTTTCTCACAACGGCGTCGCCGACGCAGGTGCCGCTGTCGATCGCCAAGGGCGCGCTGTTCGGCGCCGGCATCGCGGCGATCGCCTGCTACCACGGCCTGCAGGTCAACGCCGAGGTCGGTGCGCTGCCCAAGGCGGTGGTCGCCGCCGGCGCGGGCAGCCTGACGTTCGTGCTGGTGGTCGACCTGATCGCGGTGGCGCTGTGGCTGATCTGAACGCCCGCGACGAGACAGCGCACGTGAGCACCGGCGCGGCGCCGGCCGCCGAGCCGCCGCGCGTGCAGTGGCAGCGCCGGCAGATCGCGGCGCTGCTGATCCTGGCGCTGCTGCTGGCCATCACGCTGGCCGGCGGCATCGCCTACCAGCACGGCGCGCTCACCACGCGTTCGCACGTCTACTTCCTGGCCGACGACGCGACCGGGCTCTCGCCGGGCACGCC
>DASURM010000083.1:0-5642 GCA_036280035.1 Burkholderiaceae bacterium
CTCGGCGTGCGCGAGCGCAGCGATTGGGAGCAGTGCGTCTACACGGTGCAGAAGGGTTTTCGCGCGCTCGGCGCCGATCTCGAACCGGTGTATTCGTACACCAGCAACGAGTGCCAGAGCTACGGCTCGTGCCTGCAGGGCTGCCCTACCGGCGGCGGCAAGTCGACGGCGATCACCTACATCGAGCGCGCGCTGCCGCTCGGCCGGCTCGATCTGCGCACGCAGGCGACGGTCGGGCGCATCGTGTTCGACGCCGCGACGGGCGGTCGGCGCGCAGCGGGCGTCGAGTACGTCGACGCCAGTGGCCAGCGGCAGCTCGTGAAGGCGCGCTGGGTGGTCGTTGCCGCCGGCGCGCTCAATACGCCGCAATTGCTGATGCGATCGGGCCTGCATTCGCCGGCGCTCGGCCGGCACATCGGGCTGCACCCGGCGCGCCTCGCGTACGGCCTGTTCGACGAGATCCAGGATTCGCACCGCGTCTACCCGATCTCGGCGCACTGCATGAAGTTCCAGCGCGACGAGGCCGGTGGCTTCCTGCTCGAGGCCTCGACCGTGATGGACCCGATCGCCTTCGCGACGACGCTGCGTGACGAGCACGGCCCGCTGTGGGGCCGGCGGCTGGTCGAGGCGGTGCGCCTCTATCGACGCTACGCCGGCGTGCTGGCGATGGTCAACGACGAGAACAACGCGTCGGTCGGCCTCGACGCGCAAGGTGCCGAGCGGATCGAGGTCAACCTGAATTCGCGCGAGCACGGTCGCATCGACGCCGCGCTGTGCTTCAGCCGCGACGTGCTGCTCGCCGCCGGCGCACGCAAGGTCTACTGGACCGGCCTGATCTCGACGCACACGCAAGGCGGCTGCCGCATGGGCGACGACCCGGCGCGCTCGGTCGTCGACCGCCACGGCCAGGTGCACGCGGTGCGCGACCTCTACGTGGCCGACGCGTCGCTGATCCCGTGCACGGTGTCGGTCAATCCGTCGCTGACGGTGATGGCGCTGGCCACGCGCCTTGCCGAGCGGCTGGCGGTGGAGCTGACCGAAGAGCCGTCGCCGGCGTGAGGCTGCGGTTCGCGTGCCGGCGCACGCGACGGCGTTCCGAACCACCGTGGTCTGCCGGGTGCTACGCAGCAGGCCCGCGCTGACCATTCAATCGGCTCGAACGCTGTGGCGCGAGCGTTCGAACCCGGCGCTCGACCTGGTCGATAGGATCGTGCGGCCGATGCAGACCTTGTTGAACCATCCGGCGGCGCAGGCCGCGGTCATGCCCTTCGTCGTGGCACTCGTGCTGGCCTTCGCGCTGGCGCGCACACGCTGGCTGGCCGTCGCGGTGGCTTCGGGGCTTGTCGTCGAGCTGGCGCTGACGGTCGGTTTCGCGATCGAGCCGCTGACTGCGGTGCGCAAGCTGATGCTGGCCACGTTCGCCGTCACCGCGATCGCCGTCGTCCTCGAAGCCGCCGGAGTCGCGCAGCGCCGCGGCGTCATCGTGGCGCTGGCTGCGGCCGCGGCGCTGGCCGCCGCCTGGACGCTGCAACGAGTGCTGGTGCAGAAGGAGGCAGCGACCGCCGTCTGGCTCGGCGCCGGCGCGATGGTGTTCGTGTTCGTCGTGGTCGGCGGCTCGTTGCAGGCCGCTGCGGCGTCGCCGCTGCGCGCTGCGGTGGTGGCCGCCTGCCTGGGCTGGGGCGCCGGCGTGCTGGCTTTGTTCGGAGCTTCGGCGCTGCTCGCGCAACTCGGTCTGGCGCTCGGCACGGCGGGCGCTGCGGTCGCCCTGGTGCAGATGATCCGTGGCCAGGAGTCGCCGCTCGGCTGGACGCTCGCGTTGCCAGCCGTGGTGGGCGCTGCGCTGGTCGGGCTGCTCGCCAGCGCGACCGGCGAGCTGCCCTGGTATTGCCTGTTGCCGCTGCCGCTGGTGCCGTGGGCGGCGCGGCTGGTTCGCGCGCCGTCGGGCGCGGTGTGGCGCAGCGGCTTCGGTGCCGGCTGTGCTTCGCTGGTTCCGGTGGTGCTCGCGGTCGGCGTCGCCTGGCTGGCGGCGCGCCAACCTTCGCCTGCCGGCTGACCGGCGCCCTTTTCTCTTTCATTTTTCCAGGAGGAGTTCCATGACCCGAACGCTCAAGGCACTGTTGCTGATGGCCCCGCTGTCGGCATTCGCCGCACCCGAGACCTATGTGCTCGACCCGACGCACACGATCCCGGTCTTCTCGATCTCGCACTTCGGCATGTCGACCGTCTACGGCAAGTTCGAGCGCACGACCGGCAAGATCGTGCTCGATCGTGCCGCGAAGACCGGATCGATCGAAGTGAAGATCCCGACGACGACGATCTCCACCGGCGACAGCCAGCGCACCGACGGGCAGCGTTCGCGCGACGAGCACCTGCGCACCGCCGATTTCTTCAACGTCGCCGAGTTTCCCGAGATGGTCTTCAAGTCGACCAAGTTCAACTTCGCCGGCGACAAGGTCGAGAGTGTCGAAGGCACGCTGACGCTGCTGGGTGTCAGCAAGCCGCTCAAGCTCACCGCGGCCAGCTTCAACTGCGGGCCCAACCCGTTCAGCAAGAAGGAGATGTGCGGCGCCGATCTCGTCGGCTCGATCAAGCGCACCGACTTCGGAATGAAGTACGCGGTGCCCGCGGTCAGCGACGAGGTGAAGCTGCTGGTCGCCGTCGAGGCCTACAGGCAGTAGCCGGCGGCGAGGGTCGCGGCGCTTGGCGATCAGGCGCTGCGCCGCGCCTGCGAGCGCATCAGCACGAACTCCTCGGCCGCGGTCGGGTGCACGGCGACCGTGGCGTCGAACTGCGCCTTGGTCGCGCCGGCGCTGAGCGCCACCGCGAGGCTCTGCACGATCTCGGGCGCGTCGGCGCCGATCATGTGCACGGCGAGCACGCGGTCGCTGGCATCGTCGACCAGCAGCTTCATGTAGGTGCGTTCGCCGCGGCCGGTGAAGGCGTGGCGCATCGGCTTGAAGTCGGCCTCGTACACGCGGATGCGGGTGCCCTCGGCGGCGAGATCGACTTCGCTCGGGCCGATGGTGCCGATCGGCGGCAGCGTGAACACCGCGCTGGCCACGCGCTGCAGGTCGACTCGGGCGTCGTGTTTGCCACCGAACAGGCGGTCGGCCACCGCGCGCCCCTCGGCGATGGCCACCGGCGTCAGATTCTTGCGGTTGGTCACGTCGCCGATCGCCGCCACGTGCGGCACGCTGCTGCGGCACGACGCATCGACCCGCACCGCGGCGTGCGCGTCGGTTGCCACGCCGATCGCCTCGAGCCCGAGGCCCGCGGTGTTCGGCCGCCGGCCGGTGGCGTTGAGCAGCCAAGGCACGCGCAGCGTGTTGCCATCGGGTAGCGCCAGTTGCCACGCTCCCGGCGCACCGTCGACGCGCAGCGGCGCGCGGCCCGGCATCAGCGCGATGCCGGCGGCGCCGAGCGCGTCGGCCAGGCGCCGCCGCAGGTCTTCGTCGAAGCCGCGCAGCGGCAGGTCGGCGCGGTACAGCAGGCTCACCCGCACGCCCAGGCGCGCCAGCAGCGACGCGAACTCCACCGCGATGTAGCCGCTGCCGATCACCGCGGCGCGATCGGGCAGTGCGGCGAGGTCGAGCAGGTCGTCGGAGGTCGGGCATCGTTCGATGCCGCCGATCGCGTCGCGCACCGGCGTGGCGCCGGTGGCGATCAGGACATGCCGCGCGCTCAGCCGATGCTCGCCGATCGCGACGGTGTGCGCATCGACGAAGCGGCCGTGCCCCTCGATCAGTTCGACGCCACCTTGCGCCAGCATCGCGCGGTAGACACCTTCGAGCCGGTTGGTCTCGGCGGTCTTGGCGGCCTGCCAGTGCGCCATGTCGAACGCCGCGTCGCCGGCCGGCAATTGCCAGCCGTAGCCCGCGGCTTCGGCGAGCGCGTCGCCGTACTGCGCGGCGTACATCAGCAGTTTCTTCGGCACGCAGCCGCGCAGCACGCAGGTGCCGCCGACGCGACCGGCTTCGACGATCGCGACCTTAGCGCCGTGCAGCGTCGCGCGGCGCGACGCCGCCACGCCGCCGGAGCCGGCACCGAGCACGACCAGGTCGAAATCGTGGGCCATCGAGCGCGTTGTACGCGATCCGGCCGGCGGCCGCCGCGCCAGGGGCAATGCCCGAGAATCCGGGCATGGGTGTCGCCACGAAGTCATCGGCCGCCGCGCGCGCGGCGCAGTTGCGCCAATTGCTGCAGCACCACGCGCACCGCTACTACGTGCTCGATGCGCCCGAGATCCCCGATGCCGAGTACGACAAGCTGTTCGCCGAGCTGGAGGCCCTCGAAGCCGCGCACCCGGAGCTGAAGACGCCCGATTCGCCGACGCAGCGCGTGATCGGCGCGGTGCGCGAAGGGCTCGAGCCGGTGACGCACTCGGTGCCCATGCTGTCGATCAAGACCGAGACCGACACCACCGCCGCCGGCGCGCTGAAGTTCGACGCCGCGGTGCGCAACGCGTTGAAGCTCGACCCTGATGCGCCACCGGTGCGCTACGAGGCCGAGCTGAAGTTCGACGGCCTGGCGATCAACCTGCGCTACCGGCACGGCGTGCTCGAGCAGGCCGCCACGCGCGGCGACGGCGAGACCGGCGAGGACGTGACGCACACGGTCGGCACGATCAAGGAGATTCCCCGGCACCTGCATCGAGTGGACGCACCGGTGCTCGAGGTGCGCGGCGAGGTGTTCATGCGGCGCGACCGCTTCGAGGCGCTGAACCAGCGCCAGCGCGACGCCGGCGCCAAGACCTTCGTCAACCCGCGCAATGCGGCGGCCGGCATCGTGCGCCAGCTCGATGCGAGCATCGCGCGCCAGCGGCCGCTGAGTTTCTTCGCCTATGGGCTGGGCGAGGTGCGGGGCTGGCAGATCCCGCCGAGCCATACCGAGCTGCTCGATGCGCTGGCCCGGTTCGGCTTTCCGGTCGACGAGCACCGCGCGGTGTGCCACGGTGGTGAAGAACTCGCGCGCTTTCATGCGCGCATCGCCGCCGAGCGCGACGCGCTGCCGTTCGACATCGACGGCGTGGTCTACAAGGTCGACGACCGTGCGCTGCAGGATCGGCTCGGCTTCAAGTCGCGCGAGCCGCGCTGGGCGGTGGCGCACAAGTACCCGGCGCAGGAGCAGCAGACGCGGCTCAACGGCATCGAGATCCAGGTCGGCCGCACCGGCAAGCTGACACCGGTGGCCAAGCTCGAGCCGGTGTTCGTCGGCGGCACCACGGTGAGCAACGCCACGCTGCACAATCTGTTCGAGCTGCGCCGCAAGGGCGTGCGCGTCGGCGACACGGTGGTCGTGCGCCGCGCCGGCGACGTGATTCCCGAGGTCGTCGGCCGGGTGCCGGGCCTGCGCCGCGGCTACGTGCCGAACTTTCGCATGCCGAAGACGTGCCCGGTGTGCGGCAGCGCGGTGGTGCGCGAGAAGGGCGCCAACGACCACCGCTGCTCCGGCGGGCTCTTCTGCGCCGCGCAGCGCAAGCAGGCGTTGCTGCATTTCGCCAGCCGGCGCGCGATGGACATCGAAGGCCTGGGCGACAAGCTGGTCGATCAACTCGTCGACGGCGGCGTGATCCGCACGCTGCCCGATCTCTACAGGCTCGGTGTGGCCAAGCTCGCGGCGCTCGAGCGCATGGCCGACAAGAG
>DASURM010000084.1:0-6774 GCA_036280035.1 Burkholderiaceae bacterium
TGCTGCGGGCTGTCGAGCCCAGCATGCGCCGGCCATGACCCTCACGGCGATCGATGTCATCCGCAGCGAGCACGCCGCATTGGCGGCGATGCTGCGCTCGATCCAGCTGCTGCTCGCGCAGCATCGGCGCGAAGGCACGCCGCCCGACTTCGCGGTGCTGCGCGCGATGCTGTTCTACGTCGACGAGTTCCCCGACAAGCGGCACCACAAGAAGGAGTCGGAGCTGCTGTTCCCGAAGCTGCGCGCGCGCACGCCGCAGCACCGCGACGTGCTCGATCGGCTCGACCTCGAGCATGCGCGCGGCGAGCTGCGCGTCCGCGAGTTGGAACATGCGCTGCTGGCTTTCGAGATGATGGGCGAGTCGCGGCGCGCGGCGTTCGAGGACGCCGCGGCGCGCTATGTCGACTTCTACCTCGCGCACATGGCGCTCGAGGAGCGCGAGATCCTGCCGCTGGCCGAGCGCACGCTCAGCGCCGCCGACTGGAGCGAGTTGAACGAGGCCTTCGCCGCCAACCGCGACCCGTTGACCGGCGCCGAGCCCGAGGCCGAATACGCGCAGCTGTTCAGCCGCATCGTCAACCTCGCGCCGGCCCCGGTGGGCCTGGGCCCCGAGGCGGCACCGCCGCGGTGAGGCGGCCGGCCGTCAGATGACGCGCGAGAACCGCTCGCGCGCGCGGTCGGCCTGCAGGTGACGGTCGAACACCATCGCGATCGCACGCACCACGTACCAGCCGGCCGGCGTCACGCGGATGCCGGCGTCCTCGACCTCCACCAGGCCGGCCTCCTCGAAGGCCGACATCTGTTGCAGCTCGTTGGCGAAATAGCTGCGCACGTTGACCAGGTGCGCCAGCTCGATCGACTCGAACTCGAGCCAGCCCTGGCACATCAGCGCCATGATCACCGCGCGGCGCACGACGTCGTCGCGCGACAGCGCGAAGCCGCGCACCACCGGCAACTGCCGCTGGCGCAGCGCGTCGTAGTATTCGGATAGCGTCTTGGCGTTCTGGTAGTAGGTGGCGCCGACGCGGCCGATCGACGACAGCCCGAGACCGATCAGGTCGCAATCGGGCTGCGTGCTGTAACCCTGGAAGTTGCGATGCAGCCGGCCCTGCCGCTTGGCCACCGCCAGCGCGTCGTCGGGCAGCGCGAAGTGGTCCATCCCGATGTAGGTGTAGCCGTGCGCGAGCAGGCCGCCGACCGCGTTGCCGAGCATGGCCACCCGCTGCGAGGCGCCGGGCAGTTGTTCGGCGGCGATGCGCCGCTGCGGCTTGAAGCGCGCCGGCAGGTGCGCATAGGCGTACAGCGCGATGCGGTCGGGCCGCAACTCGCCGATCTGCTGCACGGTGCGAGCGAAGCTGCGCGCACTTTGCCGCGGCAGGCCGTAGATCAGGTCGGCGTTGATCGACTGAAAGCCGAGCTGGCGTGCGCACACCATCAGGTCGCGCACGCTCTCGTACGGCTGCACCCGGTGCACCGCGATCTGCACCTGGGGGTCGAAATCCTGCACCCCGAAGCTGATGCGGTTGAAGCCCAGCTCGCGCAGGTGCGCCAGCCGCTGGTTGGTCACCGTGCGGGGGTCGACCTCGATCGACATCTCGATGTCGGGCTCGAAGCGCAGCACCGCGCGCAGCGCGCGCAGCGTGCGCGTCAGCTCGGCGTCGGACAGGAAGGTCGGCGTGCCGCCGCCGAAGTGCAGCTGGCTCACCGGCTGCTCGGGGCCGAGCGCCTCGATCACCAGGTCGAGCTCGGCTTCCAGCGCGTCGAGATACTCGCCGGCGCGCTCGTGGTGCCGCGTGATGATCTTGTTACAGGCGCAGTAGTAGCACAGCGACTCGCAGAACGGGATGTGCACGTAGACCGACAGCGGGGTCGGGCTGCCGAAGGTGGCGCGCTGGCGCAGCGCCCGCCGGGCATCGGCCGCGCCGAAGGCTTCGACGAAGCGGTCCGCGGTCGGATACGATGTATAGCGCGGACCCGGGGTGTCGAACCGGTGCAGCAATGCTTCGGAAAGCGCGGCTTGCGGCTCGCTGGCGATAGTCTGGACTGCAGTCACGGCGTCATGGTGAGCCCGGGGCGGGCCGCCGGCCTTGACCGAACGCAAGCATGATGTCCGTTGCGACGCTCAACCAATCCATTGCCACCACCGTCTGAGCCATGTCAAGCAGCGCCCCACCCGCCGCCCACCCGCTGACCGCCGCGGCGCTAAAGGCGGCCTGCTCGACCTGCGGGCTGCGCGAGTTGTGCCTGCCGGTAGGCCTCAACGCCTCGGAGATGCAGCGCCTCGACGGTCTGGTGGCGCAGCGGCGCAGCATCAAGCGCGGCGAATCGCTGTACCGGGCCGGCCAGTCGTTCGACGCGCTGTACGCGGTGCGCACGGGCTTCTTCAAGACCTGCACCTCGTCGGAGGACGGCCGCGAGCACGTCACCGGCTTCCAGATGGCCGGCGAGCTGCTCGGCCTCGACGGCATCAGCACCGACCGCCACACCTGCGGCGCGGTGGCGCTCGAGGATTCACAAGTCTGCGTGATCCCGTACGCGCAGCTCGAGAACCTGTCGCGCGACTTCACCGAGTTGCAGCGGCAGTTCCACCGCATCATGGGCCGCGAGATCGTGCGCGACCACGGCGTCATGATGCTGCTGGGCAGCATGCGCGCCGAGGAGCGCCTGGCCGCGTTCCTGCTCAACCTGGCGCAGCGGCTGAAGGCGCGCGGTTTCTCGTCGAGCTCGCTGATCCTGCGCATGACGCGCGAGGAAATCGGCACCTACCTCGGCCTGAAGCTCGAGACGGTGAGCCGCTGCTTCTCCAAGTTCCACGAAGATGGCGTGCTCAGGGTGCACCAGCGCCAGGTCGAGATCCTCGACGAAGCCGCCTTGCAGGCCCTGGTGAGCGGCGCCGCCACCTGAGGCCCCGCCGTCGGCTTCAGACGGCCGGCTCGCGCGGCGCCATGCGCACGCGGCACAGCTTGCCGCTGTTGCGCTCGCGCAGCGGCGGCTGCCGATCGTGCACGATGCGCACCTGCTCCAGGCCATGCTGCGCCAGAAAGGCCCGCAGCGCCGCGCGGGCGCGCCCGAACGCCGCCCCCGGGTCGGCGACCTCCGGCTCGAAGCGCAGCGCCAGCGCGTCGGGGGCGCTGCACAGCAACTGGAAGTGCGTCACCTGCGCGCCCTCTTCGATCGCCGTCTCCAGCGCCAGCGGCAGCAGCGTCACCTCGCGATCATGCACGTCGTGCATCACCAGCGTGTGGCCGCTGCGCCCCTGCACCTCGATCACCGGCAGGCGAGTGCCGCAGGGGCAACGTTCGCCGGTGAACCGCACCGCATCGTCGAGCCGGTAGCGCAACAGCGGCTGGACGTGGTTGGCCAGGTTGGTCAGCAACACCGAGTGCGACGGCTCGCCCGCCGGCAGCGGGCGCAACTGGCGGTCGACCGGCTCGAGGATCACCCAGTCGTCGTTGAGGTGCAGGCGAGCGTGCTCGCACTCGCAGGCAATGGTGAAGAACTCCGAGGCGCCGTAGTTGTTGCGCAGCGGGCAACCGAACGCGCGCCGCAGCAGCGCGCGCTGCCCGGCAGAGAGCTGCTCGCCGCCAAGCCACAGCTCGCTCAGGCGCAGCGCCAGGCGGCCGTCGAGCTGCAGCCGCGCCAGCGCGACGGCGCAGCTCGGGTAGGTGATCAGCACCGTCGGCTGGCCGGACTGCAGCTCACCGGCCAACTGCGCCAGCGGCGTCAGCACCGAGAACATGCTGATCTGCGGTGCCAGCCACGACCAGTTGCTGCGCAGGCGATTCAGCCGCGCGATCGCCACCGCGCCGGCGAAGCGGCCACCGGTGGCCGAGACGAACGCAAAGCGCTGGCCGGCACCCCAGGCCGTCAACGGCAGCGTCGACAGCGACGCAGGCGAGCGCAGTCTCAACGCGTCGAGTACCTCGTAGGCGGCGAGGCTGCCTTCGTCCTGCACGAAGATGCCCGGCGTGCCGCTGGTGCCCGAACTCGTCCACACCAGGTAGCGGCCGAGAAACGCCTCGGCCAGGTCATGCGAGGTCTCGAGGAAGCGCTCGACCGCCGAGCGCGTCACCGCGCGGTCGGTGGCCCAGTCGTCGAAGCGCTGCATCAGCTCGGCCTTGCCGACCGGCTCGATCGCCTGCAAGCCGCCGCTGCCGTGCACGGCCGTGCGCGGCAGCCGCTCGCGGTACAGCGGCGAGGCGCGCGCCGCGGCCAGCAGCGACGCCAGCCGCGCCTCGCGCAACCGCTGCGCGAGTTGCGCGTCGGCCCCCGCAGCCAGCGTCTGCGCGAACAGCGAGCCCCACAACCAAGGCGAGATGACAGCGGTGGGATTCATCGCGCAACGACATCAGCACGCACGCGCGGTGCGCGTAGGGCGGCGTGCCCAGTATGCACCCGCGAAACGGCGAGCGCGAACGCGCGCGGTGCAGACATGCAAAGGCCCGGCCGATGGCCGGGCCTGTGTGCGGTCTGCACCGCACATCTCGTCAGCCGGCTTGCACGGAAATGCGGCGCGGTTGGGCGTGCGCCTGCTTGGGGACGCGCAAGGTCAGCACGCCGTCCTTCAGGCTGGCGTCGATGTGCGTGCTGTCGAGCTCGCGGCTGAGCGTGAAGCTGCGGCGATACCGCGGCACGCGCACTTCGGCGTACACCGCCTCCAGGCCTTCGGGGGTCAGCGCGCGCACGGCGCCTTCGATCGACAGCGTATCGCCCTCGACCTTCAGCTCGAGCTGCTCGCGCGGCACGCCGGGCATGTCGGCCAGCAGCGTGATGCCGCTCTCGTCCTCGTACACGTCGACCGCCGGCAACACCGCGCGCTGCGGTTGCTCCTGGGTGGCGACTCGGGTCTTGTCATTCATGATGGGCTCCTCGATGCGGGTGTCACTGCACGGTGATGCGCTTGGGTTGCACGGCTTCGCGGCGCGCGATGCTGATCTGCAGCACACCGTCGGCATAGGTGGCCTTCACGTGCGCCGGGTCGATGTCGTCGGGCAGTGCGACCGCGCGACTGAAGCGACCGGCGTAGCGCTCGCGCGAGTAGACGCTGCCCTTGCCCTGCTCGCCCTGCGGCAGCGCCGACGCCCGCTCGCCGCTGAGGCGCAGCACGCCGCGGTCGAGCGTGACCTCGATCTTCGACGCGTCGAGGCCCGGCGCGAAGGCATAGACCTCGACGCTGGTGGGCGTGCGCCCGATGTTGATGGCGGGCGGGCTGCCCGCGGCCACCGAGCGGATGCTGCTGGGCAAGCCGGCGACGCCGAACGCGTCGTCCATTTCGCGCCGCAGTCGATCGAATTCGCCGAACAGGCTGTTCGGATAGTTCAACAACGATTCGTACATGACATGGCCTCCGTTCAACGCTCACACCTGGTGGCGGCGCGACGGCCGCACCGCCCTGACAGTTCGAAAGATGGAACCCGGCGGCGACGATTTCAAGGGCTCTGCGCGCGCGCCGGCTCGCACACCTTGAGCGGCGTCAATGAATGCGACCGCAGCGCTCCGCTGCCGCGCAGTTCAGCCGAAGCGCTCGGGGTGCAGCCGCTCGTAGGCCTGCGCCAGCGCCGGGTCGCGGCGGCGCACCTCGTCGTGGCCGACGCGGCCGCTGCGCGTCATGTAGCGGTAGGCGAACTCGTGCGGGTCGAGCGCCATCAGCTCGCCCATGCCTTCGTACCAGCGCAGGCTGACGTTGGCGGCGTCCCAGATCTTGCGCATCGGCGGTTGCCGCTCGCGCTGGAACTGCGCCAGCGCGTCGTCGATACGCGCGCACTCGCGCAGCGCCTTCGCCAGCGCGATCGCGTCTTCCATCGCCAGCCGCGTGCCCGAGCCGATCGAGAAGTGCACGGTGCGCAGCGCATCGCCGATCAGCACGGTGCGGCCGTCGAAGAAGCGCTCGTTCCAGATCGCCGGAAAGCGCCGCCACGTCGAGCGGTTGGACAGCAACCGGTGCCCGCGCAAGTCGGGTGCGAACACCTGCTCGCACAGGCGCAGGCTGTCGGCCTCGTTCATCGCGTCGAAACCGGCACGCCGGTAGGTGGCTTCGTCGACCTCGACCAGGAAGGTGCTGCGGTCGACCGCGTAGCGGTAGTGGTGGGCGCAGAACACGCCCAGCGCGTGTGGGCGGAAGGTCAGCGTCAGCGTGTCGAACGGCAGCGTCGTGCCGTACCAGACGAAGCGGTTGTGGCGCCAGTCGATCCGCGTGCCGAACGCGTCGGGGCGGGCGTCGCGCGAGGCCGAGAAGGCGCCATCGGCCGCGACGCGAAGGTCGGCCTCGCCGAGGTCGCGCACGTCGGCCAGCGGCCGATCGAATTCGAGCCCGGCGCCCAGCCGCTCGGCCTCGCGCTGCAGCGCGCCGAGCAGCTCGAGCCGGCCGATCGACGCGAAGCCGTTGCCGCCGATCGGCACGCGGGTGTCGCCGTGAACGATCGTCAAGTCGCGCCACGATTGCATGCGCGGGGTCAGCAGGTCGTGCAACTCGGGCGCGTCGGCGCGCAGGAAGTCCAGCGCGCGGTCGGAGAACACGACCCCGAAACCCCAGGTGGCGCCACGCGGCCCGCGTTCGACCACGCGTACCTGGTGCGTCTGATCGTCGCGCATGAGCAGGATCGCCAGCGTCAACCCGGCCGGGCCGCCACCGAGGATCTCGACGTGCATCGAAGCGGTCAGTCCGGCGCCGGGCCGCCCCAAGGCGCACTGCGCCCCGACGGCCACGCAGTGGCCCTTCCAGGGCCGACGCGGCAGCGCAGGCGCGAAGCGACAAGCGTGGGGGCCAGCATTCAG
>DASURM010000085.1:0-11527 GCA_036280035.1 Burkholderiaceae bacterium
GGCTGTGGCTGGCCGTGGCACGCGAACTCGACGACGAGTTTTTCGGCCTCGACGCGCGGCGCATGAAGGTCGGCAGCTTCGCGCTGCTGTGCCGGGCGTTGCTGTCGCACCAGACGGTGGGTGGTGCATTGCGCGAGGCCCAGCGCGGCTTCTCGCTCTTCCTCGACGATCTGCGTATCGAGCTGGCGGTCGGCGGCCGGCGCGCGAAGCTGGCCCTGCACAACCGCATCGCGGCGCCGGCGGCGCGGCGCTTCGCCGACGAGGCGCTGCTGGTGATGCTGCACGGGCTGCTGTGCTGGCTGGCAGGGCGGCGCGTGCCGATCCGTGCCGCGCACTTCGCGTGGCGGCGCCCGCCGCATGCTGCGGAGTACCGGCGCATGTTCGGCCCGAGCTTGCGCTTCGAGGCGCCGCTGACGGCGCTCGAGTTCGACGCTGCACTGCTCGCGGCGCGCCACGCCGCCACAGCGGCCACCTTGCGCGAGTTCCTGCGCGGTGCGCCGCAGTCGGTGTTCCTCAAGCAGGTGGGCGGCGCGAAGTGGGCGCAGCGGCTGCGCTCACGGTTGCGCCGCGGCGGCGATTGGCCGAGCGTCGAGGCCGTGGCCGCCGAGTGGGGTGTCTCGGTGGCGACACTGCGGCGCCGGCTGAGCGCCGAAGGCACCGGCTGGCAGCCGGCGATCGACGAGCTGCGGCGCGACCTCGCGCTGCGGCTGCTCGCCGACCGGCGCCACAGCATCGAGGCCGTGGCGGTGCACCTCGGCTACGTCGATGCGCGGTCATTGCAGCGGGCGTTTCGCAGGTGGACCGGGGCTGCTCCGGGGGCCTTCCGACGGGGTTGAGCGGATACCCGTCGGGCTATCTCCATGCCGGTCGCGGCGCCGCAGCCCCGGGTCGATCCGACCCTCAAGCCCGGGGTGGTGGCCGCATCGAGCGCCGATAGCATCGTGACATCGTTCACACCGTCTGACCCGCTGCGCCCGGTTCTTCGCCGGCGCCCGCCGGGAAGGCCACCGCGTGCGACCCGCCACCGACCTCCTGCCCTGGGCGCTGCTCTCGATCGCAGCGCTGGTGATGACGGGCGCCGCCGCCGACGCGTTGCACAAGACGGCGGCGACCGATCCGCAAGCGTTCGAAGCCAAGGCTTGCGAAGGCGCGCCGGACGCCTGCGCCGCGTCCAAGGCGGCGCCGCGCCGGTACGTGCTGGCCGCAGCCTTTGCGCTCGATTCGGCCGAGCTGCCGAGCGAGCTGATGCGGCCGCTCGACGCGGTGGCCGCCGCGCTGCGCGAGCGGCCCGCGCACGCGGTTCGGGTGGAGGTGCACACCGACGCCTCGGGTCCGCCGGAGGCGCGGCGCACGCTGACCCAGCGGCGCGCCGACGCGGTGAAGGCCTATCTGGTCGAACACGGTGTCGATGCCGCCGTGTTGCACGCGGTGGGGATGGGCTCGTCGGTGCCCAGGCCCGGCCGGGATCCGTACGCCGCGGCCAATCGCCGCATCGAGGTCGTGCGCCTGTAGCGGGCCGTGGCTACCATCGGTGGCCATGAGCAAGGCGTTCACCCGCGAGACCGAGGGCGACGACGACGAGGACGCCGCCGGCGTGCCGCCGCTGCCCGCCGGGGCGAAGAACTACATCACCGTGCAAGGCTACCGGCGGCTGCGCGCCGAACTGCTGCAGCTGATCGACCACGAGCGCCCCAAGGTGGTCGAGGTGGTGTCGTGGGCGGCCTCCAACGGCGACCGCTCCGAGAACGGCGACTACCTCTACGGCAAGAAGCGGCTGCGCGAGATCGACCGCCGCATCCGCTTCTTGACCAAGCGACTCGACATCGCCGAGGTGACCGACCCATCCGTGCACCACGGCAGCGACCAGGTGTTCTTCGGCGCGACCGTCACCTATGCGAACGGTCGCGGCGACGGGCGAACGATCACGATCAAGGGCATCGACGAGGCCGACAGCCTGGCCGGCGAGGTGAGCTGGGTATCGCCGATCGCGCGCGCGCTGCTAAAGGCGCGCGAGGGCGACGAGGTGAAGCTCGCGACGCCCGGCGGAGTCGAGACGATCGAAGTGATCGAGGTCAGCTATCCGGAAGCCTCGTCGCCCGGCTGACTGGAGCCGAGCGTTCGGCAGTCAAGGTTTCACGCGCCACACCCGCAGCACGGGCGTGCAGCGGCGGATCGCGCGCAGCACGTCGGCCAGGTGCTGGCGGTCGCGCACGGCGATCCGCAACCGCAGTTCGGCCGCTTCCGACGCGGGTTCTTCGCCCATGTCGATGTGCGTGATGTCGGCCTGCGCGGCGCTGATGGCGCTGGCCACCTGCGCCAGCACGCCCTTGCCGTTGCGCACCAGCACGGTGACCGCGGTCTCGAACTGGCGCGTCGGCTCCTCGGCCCACTCGACGCGCATCCAGCGCTCGGGGTCTTTCTCGGCCTGCCTGCGCGCGACGCGGCATTCGGCGGTGTGCACCAGCAGCGCCTCGCCGCGCCCGAGGTAACCGACGATGGCGTCGCCCGGGATCGGCCGGCAGCAGGTGGCCAGGTGCAGCGATGCGCCCTCGCTGCCATCGACCACCACCAGCGCGTGGCCGGGCCCGTCGTCGCTGGCGTAGCGCCCCAGGGTCAGCATCACGGCGTCGGGCCGGGTGCCTTGCTCGAGCATGAACTTCGACAACTGCTTGGCGACGATGGTCGCGATCTTGCGGCCGATCGCGATGTCGGTCAGCAGTTCGCCGCGCGTACGGTTGCCGCTCCAGCGCAGCACCTGCTGCCACAACGGCTGGCTCGCCGCGTCGTCGGGGGGCAGTCGCAGCCCCTCGGCGCGCATCGCCTGCGTGAGCAGCCGCTCGCCCATCGCGTGCGACTCCTCGATCTCCATCGTCTTGAGGTGGTGGCGGATCTTCGAGCGCGCGCGGCCGGTGCGCACGAAGTTGAGCCACGACGGATTCGGCCGTGCGCCCGCGGCGGTGATCACCTCGACCACGTCGCCCGAGTGCAGCTCGGTGCGCAGCGCCACCGGCTCGTTGTTGACGCGCGCGGCCACCGTGTGATCGCCGACGTCGGAGTGGATCGCGTAGGCGAAGTCCACCGGCGTCGCACCGCGAGGCAGCGACAGGATCTTGCTCTTGGGCGTGAACACGTAGACCTCGTCGGGCACGAGGTCGATCTTCACGTGTTCGAGGAACTCGGTGGCATCGCGGGTGTCGTCCTGGATGTCGAGCAGCGACTGCACCCACATCGTGCCCAGGCGCTGCGCCTCGTCGGAATCCTTGTCCTTGGCCTTGTAGAGCCAGTGCGCCGCGATGCCGGCCTCGGCCACCGCGTGCATCAGCCCGGTGCGGATCTGGAACTCGACGGCCGTGCCGAGCGGGCTCACCAAAGTGGTGTGCAGCGACTGGTAGCCGTTGAGCTTGGGGATCGCGATGTAGTCCTTGAAGCGGCCGGGAACCGGCTTGTAGAGCTGGTGCAGCACCCCGAGCGCCAGGTAGCACTCGTTGAGCGTGCCCACGACGATGCGAAAACCGAAGATGTCGCTCACCTGCGCGAAGCTGGTGTGCTTGTCGCGCATCTTGCGGTAGATCGAGAAGACGGTCTTCTCGCGGCCGCCCACCTGCACCTTGATGCGGGCGGCGGCGAAGGCGCGGATCACGTCCTGCTCGACGCGCTCGACGATGTCGCGGCGGTGACCGCGCGCGCGCTCCAGCGCCTTGGACAGCGCCGCATGTCGCCAAGGATTCAGACAGGCGAACGACAGCTCCTGCAGCTCGCGGAAGGCCTGGTTAAGGCCGAGACGGTGCGCGATCGGCGCATAGATGTCGAGCGTCTCGCGCGCCATGCGCGCTCGCCGATCGGGCGCGATCGCCTGCACGGTGCGCATGTTGTGCAGCCGGTCGGCGAGCTTGATCAGGATGACGCGCACGTCGCGCGCCATCGCCAGCAGCATCTTGCGGAACGACTCGGCCTGGCCTTCCTCGCGCGTGGAGAACTGCAGCTTGTCCAGCTTGGTGAGGCCATCGACCAGGTCGGCCGTCGGCGCCCCGAAGCGCTCGATCAACTGGGTCTTGGTGATGCCGCAGTCTTCCATTGCATCGTGCATCAGCGCGGCCATCACCGCCTGCGCATCGAGCCGCCAGTCGGCCACCAGGCCGGCCACCGCGATCGGGTGCGTGATGTAGGGCTCGCCGCTGTCGCGGAATTGCCCGAGATGCGCTTCGTCGGCGAACTTGTACGCGTCGCGGATCAGCTTGATCTCTGGCTTGCCGAGGTACGACAGCTTGTCGAGCAGCGCTGCGAACGATGCGGCCTGGAGCTTGGGCGCGGCCGGTGCCGCGGTGGTGACGCGCTGCAGCCCCTGCAGCGCGGTTGGCAGCAGTTCGGCGGCGAACGAACGAATGCCCATAGTTTGACTTTAGCGCGGAAGGGCATCCAGCGCCGACGGCAGGGCCCTGCGAGCGCGCCGCGCGCGCATGGAAAAGGGCGCCCGCAGGCGCCCTCGTCGTGCAGGCGAGCCGTGGCTCAGATCGGCACGCGCCGCAACATCTCGACGCCAACCTCGCCGGCGGCGATCTCGCGCAGCGCGGTGACACCGGGCTTGTTCTTGCTCTCGATCTTGGGCGCATGGCCCTGACTCAGCATGCGCGCCCGATAGGTGGCGGCCAGCACCAGCTGGAAGCGATTGGGCACCTTGTGCAGACAGTCTTCGACGGTGATGCGGGCCATGGGCAGGGAATCCTCGGGTTTGCGCGCTGCATCTACAGCAGATCGAGCGCTTTGAACACTTGCGACTTGTTGCGCCGTTGCGCGGCGAACTTGAGGCGCTGCGAATGGACGATCGTCTTGAGGTCGAACAGCGCCGTCTCGAATACGCCATTAATTATAACGAAGTCGAATTCCTCGGCCCGGGCCACCTCGGCGCGCGCGTTGTCCATGCGCGTCTCGACCACTGCCGGGGCATCCTCGCCGCGACGCAGCAGCCGCTGGCGCAGCTCGTTCCAGCTCGGCGGCAGGACGAAGATCAGCACTGCGTGCGCGAACAATCGCTTGATCTGCAGTGCGCCCTGCCAGTCGATCTCGAGTACCACGTCCTCGCCGGCGGCCAGTCGCGATTCGATCGCCGAGCGCGACGTGCCGTACAGGTGACCATGGACCTCGGCCCATTCGAAGAACTCGCCGCGCGCCACCATGTCGCGAAACTGCGCCTCGTCGACGAACCAGTACTCGCGACCGTCCTGCTCCTGCCCGCGCGGCGCTCGCGTGGTGTGCGAGACCGACAATGCCAGGTGCGCATCCAGCGCCAGCAGCGCGTTGACCAGGCTCGACTTGCCAGCGCCACTCGGGGCGGCGACGACGAAGAGGTTGCCGGGGGTTTCGATCCGGTCCTCGGCGGCGGGGGCTTGGCTCACGCCGCGCAGTGTAGAGCCCGGGCACGTGCGGGTCGCGGCGGGCGAGCCGCCGGGCCCGGCCCGGGCGCTTTAGGGTGTGTCCGGGGCCGACGAGGCCGGTGTCACACCTAGTGTCGTGAGTTGGAAATACGCGGCATTGCGACGGGCCGCAACGGGGATGAGCGGTAGGCGCGGATCCGTCCCGATACCGGGTGGTATCGGGACGGCTCCGCAACGACCCGATCGCCCCGTTTCGGCCCGCCCCGCAGGGGTTCGACCAGATCGCGCCCTCGCGCGCCGGCCGGACAGGGCAGATACCACTCGGTATCTGCCCTGTCCGGCCACCGCACGATCATCACGATCTGGTCGAATCTCAATGCCGTGTATCTCCAACTGACGACACTAGCATCAGCGACGATCATCGAGGAGCGAGCGCTTGGCCACCATGAAGACGCTGTCGAGCCTGGATGCCGCGTTCCTGTACCTCGAGACACCGGAGATGCCGATGCATGTCGGCGCCTTGAACGTGTACGAGCTGCCCGCAGGCTACAAGGGCCGCTTCGTGCGCGACCTGCGCCGGCACATCGCCTCGCGCCTGGCCGTGCTGCCGGCGCTGCGCCGCAGGCTGTGGTGGATGCCGCTGAACCTGGCCAACCCGGCGTGGGTCGACGCCGAGCCCGATCTGAACCAGCACGTCGTCGAGATCAGGCTGCCGAAGGCGGCACGCAGCGGCGACGGCATGGCCGCGCTCGAGGCGCAGGTGGCGGTGCTGCATCCGGTGTTGCTCGACCGCCGCAAGCCATTGTGGAAATTCCACGTGCTCGAAGGCCTCGCGCCCAGCAGCGATGGCCGCGGGCGGATCGGCTTGTACAGTCAGCTGCACCACGCCGCGGTCGACGGCCAGGCCGCGGTCGCGCTGGCCAACGCACTGCTCGACCTGACGCCCGATCCGCGCACGATAGAGTCCAAGCCCAGCCAGCGCGCCAGGAAGTTCAGGCTCAGCATGGGCGAGTCGCTGCGCGGCGCGCTGGCCAACCAGATCCGGCAGGTGACCCGCATCGTCAAGGAGTTGCCCGCCACCATCGGCACGCTCGGCGGCGCCGCCGGCGGTGCAGTGCAGGGCCTGCTGGCCAGCACGCTGCTCGGTGGCAAGGGCGGCTCGGGCAACATCACGCTGGCGCCGAAGACGCCGTTCAATGTCTCCGTCACCGCCGGGCGCGCGTTCGCCGCGGTGTCGCTGCCGCTGCCCGACCTGAAGGCCGTCGGCAAGGCGCACGACGCGACGATCAACGACATGGTGCTGATGGTGGTGTCCACCGCCATGCGCCGCTATCTCGGCAGGAAGCGCGCGCTGCCGAAGAAGAGCCTGGTCGCCGCGGTGCCGATCTCGCTGCGCAAGCCCGGCGATGCCACCCCCTCCAACCAGGCGTCGATGAGCCTGATCAGCCTGGGCACGCACATCGCTGATCCGATGAAGCGGCTGGCGCACATCCGTCGTGCGAGCGCGTCGATGAAGTCGACGCTCGGCAGCGTGAAGAGCATCCTGCCGACCGACTTCCCGTCGCTCGGTCTGCCCTGGCTGATGGAGGCGGCCGCGTCGCTGTACGGGCGCGCGAAGGTGGCCGACCGCATCCCGCAGGTGGCCAACGTCACGATCTCGAACGTGCCGGGGCCGGCGGTGCCGCTGTACCTGGCGGGCGCGCGCATGCTGGCCAATTACCCGACATCGATCGTCGTCCACGGGGTGGCGCTCAACATCACGGTGCAGAGCTACGCCGGTGCGCTCGACTTCGGCATCATGGCCGACGCCGCGGCGATGCCCGACGCCAAGTCATTCGCGCAGGCGGTGGAGATCGCATTCGACGACCTGCTCGCTTTGCCGTCGCCCGACGAGCAGCGTGCCGGCGAGCAGGCGGCCGCCCTGGTGGGTCGCGCGGTGCGCTCGGCGCGCACGCGCGTCGAAGAGGCCGCGAAGGGCGCAGTCGGCGGCGCGGTGACCAGCGCCGTCGACCAGGTCGTGCGCGGCGCGATGCGTGCCGCCTCGGGCGCCGCGAAGCGTGCCGCGCCGGCGCGGCACGTGGCAACGCCGGCCAAGACGCCGCGCGGCGCAGCCCGCAAGGCCGGCAAGCCTGCCGCGCCGCGGGTGCGTCGCGCATGACGACACAGGAGCCGCGTCGGTGCAGGTGAGCGCGCGCGGCATCGCGATCGAGGTCGACGACCAGGGCCCGCCCGGCGCGGAGCCACTGCTGATGATCATGGGGCTGGGCATGCAGCTGACGGCGTGGCCCGAAGCACTCGTGCAGCGGCTGATCGCGCGCGGCTTTCGCGTCATTCGCATCGACAACCGAGACGCCGGGCTGAGCCAGGGCTTCGACGCCGCCGGTGTGCCCAACCTGCTGTGGGCCGCACTGCGCCATGCGGCGCACCTGCCGGTGGCTAGCCCCTACCTGCTCGGCGACATGGCCGGCGATGCGCTGGGCGTGCTCGACGCGCTGAACCTGCAACGCGTGCACGTGTGCGGCGCGTCGATGGGCGGCATGATCGCGCAGCACCTGGCCGGCGCGCACCGGCAGCGCGTGAAGAGCCTGACGCTGATGATGACCACTTCCGGCGCGCGCGGCCTGCCCGGGGCGCAGGGGCACGTGCAGCGTGCGCTGCTGTCGCGGCCACGAGGGCGCGGCGACGAGGCGGTGGCGGCGCACCTGCAGCGCTTCTTCGAGCTGATCGGCAGCCCGGCGTACCCGTCGGACCCCGAGGCCATGCGCGCGCGCATTCTGGCCAGCGTGCGCCGCGCGTACCGGCCCGCCGGCACCGCGCGTCAGCTGCTTGCCATCGTCGCCGACGGCGACCGCTCGCCGCTGCTGCCGCGCATAGGCGCGCCGACCCGCGTGATCCACGGCGATGCCGATCCGCTCGTGCCGGTGCCCTGCGGCATCGACCTGGTGCGCCGCATCGGCGGCGCGCAGGGCGACATCGTGTCCGGCATGGGGCACGACCTGCCCGAGGCGCTGTTCGATAGGTTCGCCGACGGCATTCGCGACAACGCCGCACGGGCGTCTTAAGAGGCCGCCTCCAGGCTGGGTTGCCTGCGCCGGCGTTCGCGGATGACACTCGTGGCCCGATCCGCGGGGATCGACGCGGCCCGCGCCGAAACCCTACTCGATGTTCTGCACCTGTTCGCGCAGCTGTTCGATCAGCACCTTCATGTCCACCGCAATGGTGGTCAGCTCGAGCGCCGCCGACTTCGAGCCCAGCGTGTTGGCTTCGCGGTGCAGTTCCTGGATCAGGAAGTCGAGCCGCTTGCCGATCTCGCCGCCGGATCCCAGCAGGCGTTCGATCTCGTCGAGGTGAGCGCCGAGCCGAGCCAGCTCTTCGGCGACGTCGATGCGCAGCGCGAAGGCGGCCGCTTCCGCGAGCGCGCGGTCGCGCGGCGACTCGGTGTCGGCCGCTCCGGCAGCCACCAGCGCCTCGTTGAAGCGCTCGATGAAGCGCTGCTGCTGGCGTTGCACCAGGGCGGGCACCAGCGGCGCGGCCTGCGCGGCCAGCGCACGCAACTGACGCACCCGTTCGAGCAACACGGCCACCAGCCGCTCGCCTTCACGCGCTCGTGCTTCGCGCAAGCTGGTCGCGCAATCGCGCACGGCCTGCAGCGCGCACGCCTGCACGTCTTCGTCGGCGCCTGCGCTGCGGCTCCACTGCAGCACCTCGGCCACGCTCAACGGGCGTGCGGCGGGAAGCCAAGTTTGCACGGTCGATTCCAGGCGAGCGAGGCGGCTCAATTGCTCGGGCGCCGGCAGCGGCGGGCCCGCATCGGCGTCGCGGTGTGTGACGACACGCAACTCGATCTTGCCGCGGCGCACCGCGGCGGCGACGATCTCGCGCAGTGGCGGTTCGAGGCTGCGCAATTCGTCGGGTAGCCGCAGCGACAGGTCGAGGAAGCGGCCGTTGACGGAACGCAACTCCACCGTGACGCCAGCGCGTGAACTCGTGCTGTCTTGCGAGTGCGCAGGCGGTGTCGCGCGGGCGCTCGCGAAACCGGTCATGCTGTAGACTGCCATCGCCCTGCCGCGCCGCCAAAGTTCGATTATGTCAAAGCCGAAACCAGCCCCGTTGCCGGCCGGCACCGTGGTTGGCGGCTATCAGGTAGTGAAGAAGTTGGCAGCCGGCGGCTTCGGCGTCGTCTATCTGGCCGAAGACGAAAGCCGCCACCTGGTGGCGATCAAGGAATATCTGCCGGCCTCGCTGGCCGAGCGTTCGCCGGGCGAGTTGACGCCGCGCGTCAAGCCCGAGAAGCAGCCGCTGTACCGTCTGGGCTTGAAGAGCTTCTTCGAAGAAGGCCGCTCGCTGGCACAGATCTCGCACCCGAGCGTCGTCTCGGTGCTGAACTTCTTCCGCGAGAACGAAACCGTCTACATGGTGATGAACTACCTGCAGGGCGACACCCTGCAGGACTTCATCGTCACCGCGCGCGACTTGAAGCGCGACAAGGTGTTCCGCGAGTCGACGATCCGCTCGCTGTTCGACGAGATCCTGCGTGGCTTGCGCATCGTGCACCAGCACAAGATGCTGCACCTCGACATCAAGCCGGCCAACATCTTCATCACCAACGACAACAAGGCGGTGATGCTCGACTTCGGCGCCGCGCGCGAGGTGCTGAGCAAGGAGGGCAACTTCATCCGCCCGATGTACACCCCCGGCTTCGCGGCGCCCGAGATGTACCGCCGCGACGGCACGCTGGGCCCGTGGACCGACATCTACGCGATCGGCGCTTGCATCTACGCCTGCATGCAGGGCTACCCGCCCAACGACGCGCCGCAGCGCATCGACAAGGACCGTCTCGCGCTCAGCCTCTCGCGCCTGCGCAACGTGTACTCCGACAACCTGATCGAGGTGACCGAGTGGTGCATGTCGCTCGATCCGCTGTCGCGGCCGCAGAGCGTGTTCGCGCTGCAGAAGGAGCTGGCGCGCGAGACCGAGCGCCGCTACACCAAGCTCAGCTTCGGCGAGCGGCTGAAGCTGCAACTCGAGAACCTGAAGACCGGCGCAAAGCCGTAGTCCGTCACTAGAACCACCACATGCGCTTCTCCGTCTACCAGGTCAGCCGCAAGGGCGGCCGCGAGAAGAACGAAGACCGCATGGGTTATTGCTACACGCGCGACGCGGGGCTGTTCGCGCTGGCCGACGGCATGGGCGGGCACCCCGAGGGCGAGGTCGCGTCGCAGATCGCGTTGCAGACGCTGGCCGCGCTGTTCCAGCGCGACGCCAAGCCGACGCTGGCCGAGCCGCTGCGCTTCCTGCACGAGGCGGTCATCGCCGGCCACCACCAGTTGCTGCGCTATGCCACCGAGAAGGCGCTGATCGACACGCCGCGCACCACCGTGGTGGCGTGCCTGATGCAGGGCAATGCGGCCTACTGGGCGCACTGCGGCGATTCGCGCCTGTACTTCGTGCGCGGCGACAAGCTGATCGCGCGCACGCGCGACCATTCGTACTCCGAGCTGCAGGAGACGCTGTCGCAGGTTGTGCCGGTGGGCGAACGCTTCAACCGCAACGTGCTGTTCACCTGCCTCGGCTCGCCGGGCAAGCCGGTGGTCGACACCGCGGGGCCGTTGCTGCTGCAGCCGCACGACCGAGTGCTGCTGTGCTCCGACGGCCTGTGGGGCAGCGTCAGCGACGCGGTGATCACTGAGCATCTGGCGGCGCGGCCGATCTCCGACGCGGTGCCCGAGCTGGTCGAACTTGCGCTGCGCACCGGCGGCGCAAAAAGCGACAACGTCACCGTGCTTACCGCCGAGTGGGAGGCCGCAGAAGACGCCGACGGCGCCGCCGAGGTGCAGACGCAGGCGCTCGGCGAGGAGGTGTTCGCCTCGACGATCCAGGCCAGCCTGATCGGCGAGCAGCCCGTCGACGAACTCGACGAGGCCGAGATCGAGCGCTCGATCAAAGAGATCAACGAAGCGATCAAGCGCTCGTCGCAGAAGAAGTCGTAGCGCGCGCCTCCGGCCGGAGGCAGCCGGGCATCGGGCTGGCGCGTTCGACGAAAATGGCGCCATGAGACCCCCAAGCTCACTGCGTTCGCGGCCCCCCGAGGGGGCGCGTCATCGGCTTCGGGCGGCCGGGCGCCAATGACCTACCTTCGCAGCCAGGGGCGCGCG
>DASURM010000086.1:0-7756 GCA_036280035.1 Burkholderiaceae bacterium
CAGGTGCCCGGTGCCAGCAGCGGCGCCCTCGGCGCGGTGCCCTCGGCGAGCACCACGCCCGCGGTGGCGGCGGCACCGACGCCGGCGGCGGCGGCGGCGGGCGGCGCTGCGGCCACGCTGCCCGCTGGCGAACTGATCACGCTGACCACCGATCTCGTGAAGGCGACGATCGACAGCCGCGGCGGCGAGCTGGTGCGTCTGGAGTTGCTGAAGGAACACGACCAGTTCGACCGCAGCCACAACGTGGTGCTGTTCGACCGCACCCGCGACCGCATCTACCTTGCCCGCAGCGGCCTGGCCACCGTCGACGGCGTCGCCTATCCGAACCACGATACGTTGTTCCGCGCGCTGCCGGGGCCGCGCGTGTTGGCTGCCCGCAGCGACTCGCTCGAACTGACGCTCGAGTCGCCAGTGGTCGACGGCGTGCAACTGCGCAAGATCTACACGTTCAAGCGCGACGACTATCGCATCGACGTCAAATTCGTGGTGATCAACACCACCGCCAAGGCGCTGGCGCCGCAGCTGTACTTGCAACTGGTGCGCGACGGCAACCCGCCACCCGGCACGTCGAGCTTCTACTTCACCTTCACCGGCCCGGCGATGTACACCGACGCCAAGAAGTTCCAGAAGATCGACTTCAAGGACATCGACAAAGGCAAGACCGATCACGATCGCAGCGCCAACGATGGCTGGATCGCGATGGTGCAGCACTACTTCGCGTCGGCCTGGCTGATCCCGCCGGGCCCGCGCGAGTTCGTGACCAGCAAGCTCGCCGATAACCTGTACGCGATCGCGATGATCGTCAAGCTCGGCACGCTCGCACCCGATGCCACGCTGAAGTACGACGCCACCCTGTTCGCCGGCCCGCAGGAGGAGAAGAAGCTCGAGGCGATGGCCCCCGGGCTCGAGCTCGTCAAGGACTACGGCTACTTCACGATCCTGGCCAAGCCGCTGTTCTGGCTGCTCGACCAGTTGCACAAGGTGTTCGGCAATTGGGGCTGGTCGATCGTGGCGCTGGTCGTGCTGCTGAAGATCGCGTTCTACTGGCTCAACGCCAAGGCCTATGCCTCGATGGCCAAGATGAAGGCCATCAACCCCAAGGTGATGGAGATGCGCGAGCGGCTGAAGGACAAGCCGCAACAGATGCAGCAGGAGATGATGCGCATCTACCGCGAGGAGAAGGTCAACCCGCTCGGTGGCTGCCTGCCGATCGTGGTGCAGATTCCGTTCTTCATCGCGCTGTACTGGGTGCTGCTGTCGAGCGTGGAGATGCGCAACGCGCCGTGGCTGTACATCAGCGACCTGGCGCAGCCCGACGCACTGTTCGGCAAGGTGCCCTTCCTGCCCCTGTACCTCGGGCCCCTGCCCCTGCTGATGCTGGCCTCGACCCTGGTTCAGACCTGGCTGAACCCGACGCCGCCCGATCCGGTGCAGGCCAAGATGATGTGGATCATGCCGGTGGTGTTCTCGTTCATGTTCTTCGCATTCCCGGCGGGCCTCGTGTTGTACTGGCTGACCAACAACTTGCTGTCGATCGCGCAGCAGTGGTTCATCAACAAGCGACTCGGCGTCGCGCCGAAGCTGAAGAAGTAGCACGGCCGTCGCGACACGGCGGTGGCCGATGCCAGTCCGCCGATGCCCCATTCGGGGGGCTTGACTGGCTCGGCGTGCGGTCCATCATGGACGCGAGTCGATCGATACAGCGCAGTCGATCGGACAGCACCTTCAGCACCGGTCCATGCGGGGCCGATCCGGCGAAACCCGGCTCTGGAGCGCGCCTCGATCGTGTCAGGTGAGACGATCGACGCTCCTCCCCGCGCCAACACGAGACGCGCCCGTCACCCGACGGGCGCGTCTGCTTCTGGCCGCACGTCGCGTACGTGCACGCGACAATGGCCGCGATGCTGTCGCGGCTGAGTGATCCGATCGTCGCCGTCGCCACCGCGCCCGGGCGCGGCGCGGTCGGCATCGTGCGTGTGTCCGGCCGCGACCTGCGGCCGCTGATTCGCGCCTTGTGCGGGCGCGCGCTCGAACCGCGCCGCGCGACGCTGCTGCCCTTTCTCGATGCGCGCGGGAAGCCGATCGACCAGGGCCTCGCGCTGTATTTCCCGGCGCCGCATTCGTACACCGGCGAGGATGTGCTGGAGCTGCAGGTACACGGCGGCGCGGTGGTGCTGCAGTTGTTGGTCGCCCGCTGCCTCGAGGTGGCAGCCGACGCCGGCGATGCCGGGCACCTGCGCGAGCTGCGGCCGGCCGCGCCGGGCGAGTTCACGACGCGCGCCTTCCTCAACGGCAAGCTCGACCTCGCACAAGCCGAGGCGGTGGCCGACCTGATCGACGCCGGCACCGAGGCGGCCGCGCGGTCGGCCGCGCGGTCGCTCGCCGGCGAGTTCTCGCGCGAGGTTCATGCGCTGGCCGATGCGCTGGTCGAGCTGCGCGCGCTGGTCGAGGCGACGCTCGACTTTCCCGACGAGGAGATCGACTTCCTGCAGCGCGCCGACGCGCTCGGCCGCCTGGCGCGCATCGACGAGCGCCTGCAGTCGGTGCTCGCCGCGGCGCGACGCGGCGCGCTGCTGCGCGAAGGCATCCACGTCGTGCTGGCCGGCCAACCCAACGTCGGCAAGAGCTCGTTGCTGAACGCATTGGCCGGCGCCGAGCTGGCGATCGTCACGCCGATCCCGGGTACCACGCGCGACAAGGTCGGGCAGACGATCCAGATCCACGGCGTGCCGGTGCACGTGGTCGACACCGCCGGGCTGCGATCGCCCGACGCCGTGCTCGACGAGGTCGAGCGCATCGGCATCGAACGCAGCTGGGCCGAGATCGGCCGCGCCGATGCGGTTCTGGTGCTGCACGACCTGACGCGAATGCAGACGCCCGAGTACCAGCGCGCCCAGACGGCGATCGAGGAGCAGTTGCTGGCCTCGACGCGGGCGCCACGGCTGCAGGTGTTGAACAAGTGCGATCTCGCGCCGCCTTCGATGCCGAGCAAGGAAACGATCGTGCTGTCGGCGCTCACCGGCGAGGGCCTCGACGCGTTGCGCTCCGCGCTGCTGGAGATGGCGGGCTGGCAGGCGACCAGCGAGGGTGGCTTCATCGCCCGCACGCGGCATGTGCATGCGCTGCGCCGGGCCGCGGGTCATCTGGCGCAGGCGCGGGCGCACGCACGCGAAGGCGACGCCGCGCTCGAACTGCTGGCCGAGGAGTTGAGGCTGGCGCACCAGAGCCTCGGCGAGATCACCGGCGCGTTCACCCCGGACGATCTGCTGGGCGAGATCTTCGGGCGCTTCTGCATCGGCAAATGAACGCGCTGCCAATCACACGCGCAGCAACTTCTCCTCGGCCAGCGCCAGCGCCGCCGGCAGGCCCGACAGCACCAGCGTGTCGCCGGCGCCGAGCACCTGTTTCTCTTCGGCGCCGAGCACCTGCCCCGAGGCCAGCCGCAGCGACACCACGTGCACGCCGATCGCATGCAGCGCCTGCTCCGACAGCGGCTTGCCAAGGCAGGCCGCGGCCATCGGCAGCGTCACGCTTGCCAGCCGTGCCTGCTGCAGTTCGGCCGCGGTATCGTCGTCGGCGCCGTGGAAGTAGCCGCGCAGCAGCGCGTAGCGCGCGTCGCGCGCGTCGCGGGTGATGCGAATCACGCGCTGCATCGGCACGCCCACCAGCGCCAGTGCCTGCGCGGCCAGCATCAGCGACCCCTCCATCGCCTCGGGCACCACCTCGGCCGCGCCGGCGGCGCGCAGCGTCTCCAGGTCGCCGTCGTCGAGCGTGCGCACGATCACCGGCACGCGCGGCGCATGCTCGTGCACCAGGTTCAGGATCCTCAGCGCCGACGCGGTGTTGGGGTAGCTCACCACCACCGCACTCGCGCGCACCAGGCCGGCGGCCATCAGGCTGCGCAGCCGCGCCGCATCGCCGAACACCACGCTCTGCCCGGCGGCCGCCGCCTGGCGGACGCGGTCGGGGTCGAGGTCGAGCGCCATGTAGGCGATGCCCTCGCGCTCGAGCAGCCGCGCCAGGTTCTGGCCGCTGCGGCCATAGCCGCAGATGATCACGTGCGCCTCGGTGCGCATCGCGCGCTTGGCGATCGCCGTCAGTTGCACCGACTGCAGCATCCAGTCGCTCGACGACAAGCGCATCACGATGCGGCCGCTCCACGTCACCAACAAGGGCGTGGCCAGCATCGACAGCACCATCGCCGCCCACACCGCGTTCATCCAGTCGCCGGCCAGCAGTTGGTTGTCGACGCCCAGCGCCAGCAGCACGAAGCCGAACTCGCCGGCCTGCGCCAGATACAGGCCGGTGCGGATCGCCGTACCCGGCGCGGCACCGAACGCGCGCGCCAGCAGCGCCACCAGCACCGCCTTGGCCAGCACCGGCAGCGTCGACAGCAGCAGCACCAGCGGCCATTGCTCGACCAGCGGCCGCCAATCGAGCCGCATGCCGACGGTGATGAAGAACAGCCCGAGCAGCACGTCGTGGAACGGCCGGATGTCGGTCGCGACCTGGTGCTTGTATTCGGTCTCCGCCACCAGCATGCCGGCGATGAACGCGCCCAGCGCCAGCGACAGCCCGGCCTCCTGGGTGAGCCATGCCAGACCCAGCGTGACCAGCAGCAGGTTGAGGACGAACAGCTCCTCGCTCTTGCGTCGCGCCACCTGCGTCAGCCACCAGCGCATCACGCGCTGGCCTCCAAGGAGCAGCAGCGCCAACAGAACAACGGCTTTGGCCAGCGCGAGGGCCAGCGCGCCGGCCAGACTGGCGGCGCCGGAGCCGAGCGCGGGCACCAGCACCAGCAACGGCACCACCGCGAGATCCTGAAACAGCAGCACGCCCATCACCCGGCGGCCGTGCTCGCTGTCGAGTTCGAGGCGATCGGCCATCAGCTTGACCAGGATCGCGGTCGACGACATCGCCATCGCCGAGCCGAGCACGATGGCACCCTGCCAGCCGAGATCCCAGGCGCGACCGAGCGCGACGAACAGCGCGGCCAGCAGCGCGTTGCCGATCACCGCGCCGACGATCGTCAGCCCCACCTGCGACAGGCCGAGCCCGAACACCAGCGAGCGCATGCTGCGCAGCTTGGGCAGGTTGAATTCCAGCCCGATCGCGAACATCAGGAACACGACGCCGAACTCGGCCAGCGCCCGCGCGGCCTCGGGGTCGCCGGCCAGCGCCAGCGCGTTGGGCCCGATCAGCACGCCGACGGCCAGGTAGCCCAGGATCGGCGGCAGCTTCAGCGTGCGGCATGCCACCACGCCAGCGACCGCGGCCACGAGGTACAGCAGGACGACTTCGAGCGTGGTGGCCATCGAGCGACGCTGCGCAGGGGGTGCGGCCTAGAATGCCCGATCCTAAGCGACTTCCTTCGCAGTGGCCCTGACCCCGAGCTTCGACGCGCAGCGCGTGCTGGCCCTGGCGGCACAGACCTTCGAAATCGAAGCGCGTGCGCTCACCGCGCTGGCGGCGCGCCAGGGCGAGGGCTTCGTGCGCGCCGCGCGCGCGATGCTCGAATGCAGGGGCCGCGTCATCGTGATGGGCATGGGCAAGAGTGGCCACGTAGGGCGCAAGATCGCCGCCACGCTGGCCTCGACCGGGACGCCGGCGTTCTTCGTGCATCCGGCCGAGGCCAGCCACGGCGACCTCGGGATGGTGCAGCCCGGCGACGTCCTGCTGGCCATCTCCAACAGCGGCGAGAGCGACGAACTGGCCGCGCTGCTGCCGGCGCTGAAGCGCCTGCGCGTGACCCTGGTGGCGATGACCGGCCACGTCGGGTCGACGCTGGCGCGTCACGCCGACATCGTGCTGTCGAGCCGGGTCGACCAGGAGGCGTGCCCGCTGAATCTCGCGCCCACCGCAAGCACCGCGGCGCAGATGGCGATCGGCGATGCCTTGGCCGTGGCGCTGCTCGACGCGCGCGGTTTTCGCGAGGAGGACTTCGCGCGCTCGCACCCCGGCGGCCCGCTCGGCCGCAAGCTGCTGATGCACGTTGCCGACCTGATGCGCAGTGGCGACGACGTGCCGCGCGTCGGGCCGCAGGCGTCGTTCGGCGACGTGCTGCGCGAAATGACCGGCAAGGGCCTGGGGTTCACCGCAATCGTCTCCAGCGATCAGCGGGTGCAGGGCATCTTCACCGACGGCGACCTGCGCCGCCTGATCGAGCGCGGCGGCGATTTGCGCGGGTTGATCGCGCGCGAGGTCATGCACGCCGACCCGCGGCGTATCCGCGCCGATGCGCTGGCGGTCGATGCGGCCGACCTGATGGAGCAACACCGCATCACCAGCGTGCTGGTGGTCGACGCACAAGGACGTCTGGTCGGCGCGCTGAACTCCAATGACCTGATGCGCGCGAAAGTCATCTGATGGTGCCGGCGCTGCGGTTCGCGCCCGAACTGTTGCTGCTGGCGCAGGGCGTGCGCGGCGCCATTTTCGATGTCGACGGCGTGCTCACCGACGGCAGGCTCTTCATCGCCGAGCATGGCGAGGTGTGCAAGGCCTTCCACACACTCGACGGCCACGGGCTCAAGCTGCTGGCCGCAGGCGGCATCGCGCCGCTGGTGATCAGCGGCCGCGACTCGCCGGCGCTGCGTCGGCGGCTGGGCGACCTCGGCATCGCGCATGCCGCGTTCGGCGCCGCCGACAAGGTGCTGGCGGCCGAACCGCTGCTGCAGCGACTGCAGCTGGGCTGGTCGGACACTGCGGTGATCGGCGACGACTGGCCCGACCTGCCCTTGATGGGTCGTGCGCGCTTCGCCTGCGCAGTGCCCGGCGCCCACGCCGAGGTGCGTGCGGCCGCGCACCACGTGACGACGGCGCTCGGCGGGCACGGCGCTGCGCGCGAGTTCTGTGATCTGCTGCTGTGCGCCGCCGGCCGCTATGCCGGGCTGCTGCAGACGCAGCGCGGCAGCCTCGACCGCTGAAGGCGGCGATGTCCCACGCCGCGGCGCCGCCGGAACTGCACCTGCCCGACCTGCCCGAGGTCGAGGTGTCGCTCGGTGCAGCGCCGCAGCGACCGCGGCGCGCGCGCGGCGTGGGGCCGCGCCTTCGCGAACTGGTCGGCGCATACCTGCCGCTGCTGCTGATGCTGCTGCTGGCGTTGGGGACCTGGTGGCTGGTGAAGCACACGCCGCGGCCGACGGCCGGCAGCGAAAGCGCGCCGCAGCGGCACGACCCCGACTACGAGATGCGCGACTTCGCCATCACCCGCTTCGCGCCCGACGGCCGCGCGACGGTGCACATCGAAGGCGTCCGGCTGCGCCACTATCCGGACACCGACCGCATCGAAATCGATTCGGCGCGCATGCAGGCCAACGCTCCGGACGGCCGGGTCACGACCGCGCGCGCCGCGCGCGCGCTGTCCAACGGCGACGGCAGCGAATGGCAGCTCAGCGGCGATGCGCGGGTCGTCGCGCAGCTCCCATCGGGCCCGCCACTCGAGGTCGACAGCGAGTTCCTGCATGTGTTCGTGCCTACCGAGCGCATCCGGTCGCACCGGCCAGTGATCGTGCGCCAAGGCAACGACGAGATCCATGCCGGAGGCATCGATGCCGACAACCTGGCGCTGCAGATGCAGCTCGCACCGCCGGTGCGCGCCAAGCTGTCGCCTCGCGCGATGAAGCGGCTCAACGGCTCGCGCGCGTCGCCGTGAGCCACCCGTGAGCCATCCGGCGGTTCACGAATCGGGAGCCGGGTTGCTTCCGGTCTCTGCCACGGCTGCCGATGCACCGCTGGCGTTCGTCACCGGTGCATCCAG
>DASURM010000087.1:0-20150 GCA_036280035.1 Burkholderiaceae bacterium
GGGTGGCGGCGTCGAAGTAGATCATCACGTTGCGGCAGAACACGATGTCGATCGCGGTGCCGAGCGGCCAGTGCGGGTCGACGAGGTTCAGCGTGCGAAACTGAACGCGCCGCGCGAGCGCCGGCCGCACGCGGATGCGGCCAGCGTTGCGGCCCTTGCCGCGCAGAAAGTGTCGCTGCAGCCGGGCCGCCGACAGGCCGCGCGCATCGGCGTCGTAGACGCCGCGCTGCGCGCTGGCCAGCACCGTGGCATCGATGTCGCTGGCGACGATCTCCACCGGCGCGTGGGCCCCCAGCGTCTCGTCGACCACCATCGCGATCGAGTACGCCTCCTCGCCGCTGGAGGCCGCCGCGCACCAGATGCGCAGGTCGCGACCCTGGCGCTCGCGCAGATCCTGCGCCAGGCAGTCGAAGTGATGCGCCTCGCGGAAGAACGACGTCAGGTGGGTCGTCAGGCCGCCGACGAACCGAGGCCACTCGGCGCGCGCCGCGGCGTCGCCCGCCCGCGCCAGCCACGCGAGGTAGTCGGCGAAGGAGCGGTGGCCGGTCTCGCGCAGCCGGCGCGACAAGCGGCTGTAGACCATCGCCTGCTTGCCGGCATGCAGGTGGATGCCGGCGTGATCGTGGATGAGCCGGCGCGCGCGCTCGAAATCCTGCGTCGAGAACGCAAACTCGGGCTCGAGGCCCGCGTGGCAAACGGGGCTGGTGTCGCGGGCGGCGGCTGGCATGGACTGCAGAACCAGTACCCGGCTTATCTTGCCGGCGCGAGCGGCACGGGTTCGCGGCGAGATGCGCTGGCTTTGGCGCTCAATTCGCGGCCCCGGCCGGGTGCAGACCGCTAGACTGGCTGCCCACAACCCCAGCCGCGAGAGCCGCCGCCAGCGACGTGGACCCGCCCGCCAGGCCCGAGCCACCGCACCCCTCGAGTGCGGCGCCGCCGCGTGGGCTGAACCCCGGCGTGGCGCTGCAATTGCTGCAGCAATCGGGCCACCCCGGGTTGCCCGGCGAACCGATGAGCGAGGCCTGGCTGCAGGCGCTGGTCGATGCGCTGGTCGACCTGTCGAGCCGCGATGCGCTCACCGGCCTGGCCAACCGCCGCAGCTTCGAGCTGGCGCTGTCGCGCGAGATCGACCGCGTCGCGCGCTCGGGCGAACCGGCGCTGCTGCTGACGCTGGACATCGACCACTTCAAGAAGGTCAACGACAGCCACGGCCACGCCGCCGGCGACTTGGTGATCCAGGCGGTCGGCCGCGCGCTGGCCGAGACGGTGCGGCCGATGGATCTGGTGGCGCGTGTCGGCGGCGAGGAGTTCTCGATCGTGCTGCCCAACTGCCCCGCGGCGTTCGGTACGCAGGTGGCCGAGCGCATTCGCAAGCGCGTGGCGCGCGCGCCGGTGGCGATCGCGCCAGGCGAGTCGGTGAGCATCACGGTCAGCGTGGGCGGCGCGTTCGCGCCGCAATGGGTGCGCACCACCGCGCGCATCTGGATGGACCGTGCCGACCTGCAGCTGTACCGCGCCAAGAGCGATGGCCGCAACCGCTGCTGCCTCGAGCCGACCGCGGTGCCGCTGGTCAGCGCCGAGGAGAAGGGGCTGCTGTTCGCCAGCTCGTCGTTCCAGGACTTCGCATGACGCCTACGGCATGAGCCCCACTGTCTCCGAAGCGCACGCCGGCCGCGCCGCTGCACCGGCCGGCGGCGCGCGCATCACCGCCATCACCAGCGGCAAGGGCGGTGTCGGCAAGACCTTCGTCGCCACCAACCTGGCCGCCGCGCTGGCGCGACAGGGCGAGCGCGTGCTGGTGCTCGACGCCGACCTCGGGCTGGCCAACGTCGACGTGGTGCTCAACCTGTACCCGAAGCTGACGCTGCACGACGTGTTCACCGGGCAGACGCGGCTCGAAGAGGCGATCCTGCCCGCGCCGGGCGGCTTCTCGGTGCTGCTGGCCGGCTCGGGGATGATCGAATACTCGCGGCTGACGGCGACGGTGCGCGACCAGCTGCAGGAGGTGATCGATCGCGTGCGCCCGCGCTTCGACCGCGTGCTGCTCGACACCGGAGCCGGCATCTCCGACGTCGTGCTCTACACGATCTCGCTGGCCGACGAGGTGCTGATCATCTGCACGCCCGAGCCGACGTCGCTGACCGACGCCTACGCGACGATCAAGGTGCTGGCCACCACGCAACCGCGGCGGCTGATGCGCCTGCTCGTCAATCAAGTGCAGCGCCCCGGCGAGGCGCGCGCCATCCGCAAGCAGCTGCAGCTGGTGGTCGACCGCTACGTCAACACCGGCCTCGACAAGCCGGTGATGATCGAGTTGCTCGGTGAACTGCCGCTCGATCCGGCGGTGCGCGAGGCCGTGGTCAAGCGCCAGTTGCTGCTCGAAGGCGCACCCGGTTCGCCGGCTGCGCAGGCCATCGTGGCTGCGGCGGCCAAGCACATCGCCGGCTGACGAGGGCGGCCGGCTGACTGGCGGGTCAGGGCGGCGGCGGGATCTTCAAGCCTCGCGCGACTGCCGGCCGCGCGAGGAAGGCATCGAGTACGCGCTGCACGTGCGCGAACTCGTCGAAATGCACCAGCTCGCGCGCGCCGTAGAAGCCCACCAGGTTGTTGACCCACGGGAAGATCGCGATGTCGGCAATCGTGTAGTCGTCCCCCGCGATCCACTTTCGATCGGCGAGTTGGCGGTCGATCACCGCGAGCAGGCGCTTGGCTTCGGCCACATAGCGGTCGCGCGGGCGCTTGTCTTCGTACTCTTTGCCGGCGAACTTGTGGAAGAAGCCGACCTGGCCGAAGAAGGGCCCGACGCCTCCCATCTGGAACATCAGCCACTGCAGCGTCAGGTAGCGCGGCGGCCCTTCGCGCGCGAGCAATTGCCCGGTCTTGTCGGCCAGGTAGATCAGGATCGCTCCCGACTCGAACAGCGGCAACGGCTCGCCCCCCGGCCCCTGCGGATCGATGATCGCCGGGATCTTGTTGTTCGGGTTCAGCGACAGGAACTCGGGCGACAGCTGATCCTGGCTGTCGAAGCTGACGCGGTGCGCCTCGTAGGGCAGGCCGGTCTCTTCCAGGAAGATCGACACCTTCACGCCATTGGGCGTGGGCAGCGAGTACAGCTGCAGGCGATCGGGGTGTTTGGGTGGCCACTTCCGCGTGATCGGAAAGGCCGATAGCGAACGACGGTTCACGAGAATCCTCGGGACAAATGCGACAACCTGGCGTCGATTGTCGGCGCAGTCGCGCGCCCTCGCGCGAGCGCGTCGGCAAGACCTTACCGGCGCGCCGTCATCGTGCCGCGCGGCGCCAGCAGCACCAGCAGCGCACCGGCACCGCCTTGCGCGCCGCTGGCCTGTGCGAACGCGATCACCTCGTTGCGTTGCGCCAGCCAGCGTTGCACCTTGTCCTTGAGCACCGGTCGGCGCCCCGGTGAACCATGCCCCTTGCCATGCACCACGCGCACGCAGCGCTGGCCGCGCCGATGCGCCTCGCGCACGAACGCCACCAGCGCCTCGCGCGCGGCCTCGCGCGTCAGCCCGTGCAGGTCGACCTCGGCCTGCAGCGCCCACTGGCCGCGACGCAGCCGCGTCGGCACGTCGGGTCCGATGCCCGGGCGGCGAAAGCTCAAGCCGTCGTCGGTGAGCAGCAGCGACTCGACGTCGACCTCGTCGGAGAGCGCCTCGCGCATCGCCCGTCGTTCGTCGGCCTCGCGCTGGCGCGGTTGCGGCTCGGGCCGCTCGCGCGGCACGTGCGCGCGGTCGTGGCGGCGCAGCGCGCGCACCGGCCCCACCGCATCGGCGAACGCGCCGCCGTCGGCGGCCTCGCGCGCTGTTTGCTCGCGCGCACGCGCTGCCTGCGCATCGCGTTGCGCCTGTTCGCGCTGCATCCGCTCGCGCAGCGCCTTCAGCTGCTCGAAGCCGTTGGCCTTCACAATAGCCCCCGCTCGGCGAAAGAAACCACCTCGCCGCGGCCGACCACCAGATGGTCGAGCACGCGCACGTCCACCAGTTGCAGCGCCGCTTTCAGCGACTGCGTCAGCATCTCGTCGGCACGCGACGGTTCGGCGGCCCCCGACGGGTGGTTGTGCGCGAAGATCACCGCCGCGCTGTTCAGCTCGAGCGCGCGCCGCGCCACCTCGCGCGGATACACGCTGGTGTGCGTCAGCGTGCCGCGGAACATCTCCTCGTGCTTCAGCAGCCGGTGCTGGTTGTCGAGAAACAGCACTGCGAACACCTCGTGGCCGAGCGCGCCGATCGTCAGCGTGACGAACTGCTTGGCCAGCGCCGGCTGGTCGAACACCGGCGCGTCGGCCAGTTGCTGCGACAGTGCGCGGCGCGCGATCTCGAGCACGGCTCCCAGCTCGGCGCGCTTGGCTGGCCCCAGCCCCTTGATGCCCGCCAGCGCGTTCGCATCGGTGCGCAGCAGACCGGCCCAGCCCTTGCAGTGCGCGAGCACCGCGTGCGCCAGCTCGAGCACGCCGCGACCCTTGACCCCGGTGCGCAACAGCAGCGCCAGCAGCTCCTCGTCGGCCAGCGCCTGGGCCCCGAGCGCGAGCAGCTTCTCGCGGGGCCGGGTGGCGGCAGGCAACGTCTTGATCGACATGGTCTTTGTGGCGCCGGCTGCGAACGGCCCGTCCAAGGCGCCCCTTAGAATCGACGGCAGTCTAGTCGCACTGTCCGCTGCTGGCGGACCTTCGAGTGTGAAACCCGTCGACACCGGGTCGTTCCTGACCCTGCACTATCGCTTGGCCGGCCCCGACGGCGCCGACGTGATCAACACGTTCGGTGCGCGCCCAGCCACGCTCTCCGTCGGCGAGGGCCAGCTGTCGCCGGCGGTCGAGGCGCTGCTGCACGGGCTGACCGCCGGGCGGCGCGAGACCTTCGAGCTGGCGCCCGGGGCCGCCTTCGGCGAGCGCAACCCCACTCTCGTGCAGCGCGTCGCACGCTCGGCGCTGCAGCAGTCAGGCGACGACGGCGCGGGTTTCGAGGTCGGCGACGTGGTGCAGTTTGCGCGGCGCGACGGCGAACCCGGCTTCGCGGGCGTGGTGCGCGAGTGCGCCGACGACTGGCTGCTGTTCGACTTCAACCATCCGCTGGCCGGGCAGCGCGTGACCTTCGAGGTCCAGGTGATCGAGGTGCTCTGATGGACGAGGGCGTGCACGCTGCGCTGACCGAGGTGACGCTGGCGCAGCCGCGCGGCTTCTGCGCCGGGGTAGACCGTGCGATCGAAATCGTGCGGCGCGCGCTCGAGCGCTTCGGCGCGCCGATCTACGTGCGCCACGAGATCGTGCACAACTCATACGTGGTGGCCGACCTCAAGGCCAAGGGAGCGATCTTCATCGAAGACCTGGCCGACGTGCCGCCGGGGGCCACGCTGGTGTTCAGCGCGCACGGCGTGCCGATGTCGGTGCGCCTCGAGGCGCAGGCGCGCGGCTTCCAGGTGTTCGATGCCACCTGTCCGCTGGTGAACAAGGTGCACATCGAGGTCGCCAAGCTGGCCCGCGAAGGCTACGAGTTCGTGATGATCGGCCACAAGGGGCACCCCGAGGTCGAAGGCACTATGGGGCAATTGAGCGAGGGCATCTACCTGGTCGAGAACGTCGCCGACGTGGCGCGCGTGCAGCCGCGCGGCGACAAGCTGGCGGTAGTGACGCAAACCACGCTGTCGGTGGACGACGCGGCCGAGATCCTGGCCGCGGTGAAGCGGCGCTTCCCCGACGTGCGCGAACCGAAGAAGCAGGACATCTGCTACGCCACGCAAAACCGGCAGGACGCGGTCAAGCTGCTGGCGCCCAGTGTCGACGTGGTGATCGTGGTCGGCAGCCCGACCAGCAGCAACAGCAGTCGCCTGCGCGAGGTGGCGCAACGGCTGGGCACGCCGGCCTACATGGTGGAGGGCGCCGCCGACCTGCAGCCGCAGTGGTTCGAGGGCCGGCCGCGCGTCGGCCTGACCGCCGGCGCGTCGGCGCCCGAGGTGCTGGTGCGCGAGGTGATCGAGCGCCTGCGTGCGCTGGGGGCTGCCAGCGTGCGCTCGCTGCCCGGCGTGCAGGAGACGGTGCGCTTCCCGCTGCCCAAGGGCCTGGGCGACAAGTCGATGCGCGAGGTTTCGACGTCGCGATCGTGAGCGAGCCGCGGCCAGCGCAGCCGCAAACCACGCGCGCCCACCGCCAGCGAAGGACACCGTCACCATGCTCGACATCGCCCAACTGCGCCGCGACCTGCCCGGCGTGATCGCCCGTCTCGAACGCAGGCTCGCGCCGCAGCCGCTTCTCGACGCCGGCCGTTTCGGCGCGCTCGAGGCCGAGCGCAAGCAGTTGCAGGTGCGCACCGAGGAGCTGCAGGCGCGCCGCAACGCGCTATCCAAGCAGATCGGCCAGCTCAAGGGCAAAGGCGGCGACGCATCGGCGCCGATGGCCGAGGTGAACCGCGTCGCCGACGAGCAGAAGGCGGGCGCCGCGCGGCTCGAGGCGATTCAGGCCGAGCTGTCGGCGATGCTGATGGCGGTGCCCAACCTGCCGCAGGACGACGTACCGCCGGGCGCGGACGAGAAGGCCAACGTCGAGGTGCGACGCTGGGGCACACCGCGCGAGTTCGGCTTCGCGCCGAAGGACCACATCGACCTCGGCGCCGCACTGGGCATCGACTTCGAGACCGGCGCGCGGCTGTCGGGCTCGCGCTTCACGTTCCTGCGCGGGCCAGCGGCGCGGCTGCACCGCGCGCTGAGCGCCTTCATGCTCGAACTGCAGACTCGCGAGCACGGCTACACCGAGTGCTACACGCCGTACATCGTCAACCGCGAGATCCTCGAGGGCACCGGGCAACTGCCGAAGTTCAAGGACGACATGTTCTGGGTGCTGCGCGGCGGCGACGAGCAGCAGCCCGAGCAATACCTGATCTCGACCTCGGAGATCCCGCTCACCAACACCGTGCGCGAGCGCATCCTCAAGGCCGACGAACTGCCGCTGAAGCTCACCGCGCACAGCCCGTGCTTCCGCTCCGAGGCCGGCAGCGCCGGCAAGGACACCCGCGGCATGATCCGCCAGCACCAGTTCGACAAGGTCGAGATGGTGCAGATCGTGCATCCCGAGGCCAGCCGCGCCGCGCTCGACGAGATGGTGGGCCACGCCGAGCACGTGCTGCGGGCCCTGGAGCTGCCGTACCGCGTGGTGTTGCTGTGCGGCGGCGACATGGGCTTCGCCGCCGCGAAGACCTACGACCTCGAGGTCTGGCTGCCGGGGCAGGGCGCGTACCGCGAGATCAGCAGTTGCTCGAATTGCGAGGCGTTCCAGGCGCGGCGCATGCAGGCGCGCTTTCGCAACGCGCAGGGCAAGACCGAGTTCGTGCACACGCTCAACGGCTCGGGGCTGGCGGTCGGCCGCGCGCTGATCGCGGTGGTCGAGAACCACCAGCGCTCGGACGGCAGCATCGGACTGCCGGCAGCGCTGCGCCCGTACTTCGGTGGCGCCGACGTGCTGCCGCCCTGAACCGCTGGGCTAGAATCGCCGCCCTCGCTCGGCGCCGACCCCGTGCGGCGCGAGAGACCCGCGGAGAGATGGCAGAGTGGTCGAATGCGCCGGACTCGAAATCCGGTTCACGGGTTCTCCCGTGACGTGGGTTCGAATCCCACTCTCTCCGCCATCTAGCAGTGTTCATGCGTGCTGTCCGGCGGCATGACCGGTCTACCCATCCAAGAGCCCATCATCCCTGCAGGGCGAGTGGCAGCGCGCTAAGGCCGCGTCAACAGCACGCCGGCCGCAGCCGCCCCGAGTGCGACCAGCAGCGACAGCAGCACCAACACGCTGGCTTTCAGACGCCGCCGTTCGCGGCGCTCGCGCACCCGATCGATGGCATGGCTCGGTGCATCGAACGTGGAGTGCTCGCTCATCGACCACTGTGCGGGCGTGGTGTACAGCGAAGCCATGCCCGACGAGCCGAAACTCGTCGTGCGGTAATCGGTGGGGCGCTCGTCGGCGGGCTCGGCTTCGTAGCCGAAGATGTACTCGCTGCGTGCCATGCGCCGATCTTGCGCCGCCGCATCGGCATGCAGAAGCCATCGGTTCGGGGACGTGCCAGCGCCGGAGCGTGACGGATTCCTCGGTACGCGAACCGCATCGCCCGCCCTTGCCGGGCCGGCTAGGGGCGCCCCGCAACCCGGGGGCGCAACTCAGGCGCCGGCCGGAATACAGTCAACTCGCCTGCTGCTGTTCCATGGCCTGAGTCTCCTTCCTCCGGCAACAGGCTTGGCCCGGTCCGTCACCGGGCCTTCTTCTTGGGCGCCGCCGAATCCGGCAGATCTACGACTTGCCCTCTGGCGCGCTCGTCACGACCTGGCCGTCCTTCACCGGCAGCGTGGCGCCGGGCTTGAACGACGTGCGCACGACGCCGTCCTTGCCGTCGAGACGATAGGTGACGTCGTAGCCGAGCAGCTTCTCCGACTTGTCGTGCACGGTCTTGCAGCGGCGTTCGGTGGTGGTGGTCACGTCCTTCTGCTGCAAGTTCTTCTGCACCTGGTTGCCGGCATAGCCGCCCGCGGCGGCGCCGGCCACCGTGGCCAGCGTCTTGCCCTTGCCGCCACCGATGGTGCTGCCGAGCAGGCCGCCCGCGACGCCGCCGATCACGGTGCCCGCCACGCGGTGTTCGTCCTGCACGGGGGCTTGACGCTGCACCTGCACGTCGTGGCATTCCTCGCGCGGGGTGACGACGGTCTGCGTCACCTCCTTCACTGCGACGACGTCGGCGAACTTCGGCTTGGACATCGCCTTGTAGCCGACGGCGCCGGCGCCGAGCACGACCATCGCGATGCCGCCGATCACGAACCCCTGGATCATCGATTTGTCCATCACGACCTCTGCACTGCTGTGTGTTCGATGCGCCAGATGATAGCGAGCGAGCCTGTGACCGAATGTTCCGCAGGCTGGCGAGCGTCAACTTCTGTCGCTACTGCGGGGTGCGGCCGTAGACGATCGACTGCACGCGGCCCGAGCGGAAATGCACCGTGGCCATCAGGTTGCCCTGACCGCGGTCGTACAGCCACTCCTCGACAGGCAGGCACGGCACGAGCATGCTGGCGAAGGGGTCGGGCACCGGATTCAGCGTCTGCGCGTAGAACACCGGGGCACAGCGGCTGTCGGCGAGCAACGGCACCCCGCACTTGTAGACCACTGCGAGGCGCGAGTCGCCTTCATCGGCGATGCCGTTGCTGCAGCGCAGGGACTCCGCCTGCACGCTGCCACACACGCCGAGCCACGCAGCGCACACCCAGACCGACATGCCGAACCTCATGGCGGCCATGCTGAGGCCGCTCGCAGGCCGGGTCAAGCGGGCGCTCGAACGCCCCTGCGTCCCCCGAAGCCAGTGCCGGCCACCGCTTCGCGGCGGGGCGGCGCGTCGGGTCGCCGCGGGCCGCGGCGTTAGAGTGTGCCCATGCCAGACCCGCTCGCGCTTGCCATCGTCAACGAGTCGCTCGCGTTGCGCCGTTCGCATGCCCACGCATCGGCGGCCGACGTGCTCGACCTCGTGATGCAGGGCCGGCAGGGCCGGCTGCTCGACTTCGGCGATCAGATGCTGCCGCCGGCGCCGTTCGCGCTGCTGGTGGCCGAGGCGATGGGCGACCACATGTCGGCCGACGAGTGGGAGGCCTTCACCGGCCCGAAGGCCGACGCCAGCCTGCGCGCCACGCTGCAGCTGCAGTACGCGCTCAACGTGTGGCCCAAGTTCCTCGAGCGCTACGGCATCTCGTAGCGTGCTCGCACGGTCGCCGTGGTGGCGGCCGCGAAAGGCCGCGCATCGGTGGTGCGCCGGGCCTGTGCGATCATGGGTTGCGTGTGCACCCGCTACATCAGCCCCGATGCGGCTGCCATCGAGCGCCATTGGCACGTCGGGCGCGATGACGCCTGGCGGGGCGATGAGCTGTTTCCCCGCTCGCGCGGGCCGTTCATCCGCGCGGCGCACGACTCGACCGAGGCCGCGCGCGAACTGGTGTTCGGGCAGTGGGGGCTGGTGCCGTGGTTCGCGAAGTCGCCGCGTCTGACCTACGCCACCGTCAACGCCCGCTTCGAAGAGGTGGCTGGCAAGCCGTCGTTCAAGGACGCGTGGCGGCATGGCAAGCGCTGCCTGATCCCGGCCTGGTCGTTCGACGAGCCCAACTGGGAGAGCGGGCGCAACGTGTGGTGGCGCTTTCGCCGTGCCGACGGCACGCCGTGGGGCCTGGCCGGCCTGTGGAACGCTTGGGTCGACCGCGCCAGCGGCGAGCTGCTCGAAACCTACACGATGCTCACCGTCAACGCCGACGATCATCCGCTGATGCGGCGCATGCACAAGCCCGATCCGCGGCTGCCGCCCGATCGGCAGGACAAGCGCAGCGTGGTGGCGATCGAGCCCGAAGACGTCGACCGCTGGCTGCATGCGCCGGCCTCCGATGCGGCGCGGCTGGTGGGGCCGCCGGCGTTCGAGTCGATTGCCGCGGCGCCAGCGTCGGCATGACCTGACTCATCGTCGATCGGCACTACGATCGAGGCCCAGCCTGCGCCACACCGGGCGGGCGTCACTGCCGCGAGGATGTCGACGATGAACGGCGAACAGTTGCGTGCCATGCAGGCGCCCTTGAAGCAGCAATACCGCGAGCGCCCGGCCGCTGCGCGTATCACGCTGCACGCCGAAGGCCGGCTCGGCGACGGCGTGACCTGCAGCGTCGCCACCGGCCAGGCGCTGGTGCGTGCCGGCCTGCACCCCGGCACCGGCGGCGATGGCCTCGAGGCTTGCTCGGGCGACATGTTGCTGCAAGCGTTGGTGGCGTGCGCTGGCGTCACGCTCAATGCCGTGGCAACCTCGCTGGGCATCGCATTGCGCGGCGCCCGCGTGCGCGCCGAAGGCGACCTCGACTTTCGCGGCACGCTGGGCCTGGCCAAAGAGGCCCCGGTGGGCTTTCAGGCGATCCGCCTGCACCTCGATCTCGACAGTGACGCTTCGCCCGAGCAACTGGCCACGCTGCAGCGATTGACCGAGCGCTACTGCGTCGTCTACCAGACGCTGGCGCAAGCGCCCGCGCTGTCGGTCGCGTGCAGCGTCTCCTCAGACTAACCACTCCTGCGGTCTGCGCGGGTCGGCGCTGGTGCCCACGGGAGCGCGCTACCATCGGCGCACGACGCCGAGCCCTTCCGCAGTGACCTCCCGCTTGCGCAGCCGACTGCTGGCCGCCGTATTGATGTGTGCGGCGAGCGGCTGCGCCACCCGCTCGGCCGATGTCGCGCCGCAGCCTACCGACCCTGCACGCTATGTCGGTTGGGACTGCGAGCGCCTGTTCGACGAGGCCGACCGCGTGCAGTTGAAGGCGGCCGACGTGGCGTACGCGGTGGACGAGCGGGTCGGCAGCAACATCGTCGCCCTCAGCATCGGCGTGGCCGTGTTCTGGCCGGCGCTGGTTGCGATGCGCCCCGATGGCCCCGAGGCACAGGAACTGGCCGAGCTGAAGGGCAGCTACGAGGCGCTGCAAGAGGCGGCGAACCGCCGCGGCTGCCCGCCGCCGCCGGCGGCGATGAGTGCCGAGCGTGCAGAGGCGCTGCAGTTGCGCGCCGGCGAGCGTTTCGTGTACGAGCAGCGCGCCGGCCGCAGCGCGTCGCCGCAGGAGCTGGGCCTGCGCGTCGTGGCACTGATGCGCGATCACATCGAGTTCGCGCCCGACCTGGGAGGGCGGCCGCTGCCGGGCCCCTGGTCGCAAGACCTGGCGGGCAACACACGCCCCGACAGCCGCGCGCCGCTGCTGTCTTGGCACCGCCTGCTCAAGCAGGATCTGCGGCTCGGGCAGGTGCTGGTGGGAGACCTCTACGCGGCCGAGCCCGGCGCCGTGGCACCGGCGCGCGTGCGCGGCCAGGTGGTGGCGCAGGGCGTGCAGCAGATTGCCGGGCGCACGTTCGACGTCGCGGTGATCGAGCTGTTCGGCGATGCACCCGGCACCGACAACGGCTTCGCACGGCTCAACGGCGTGATGGCGGTCGACCGTGCGAGCGGCCTGCTGCTGCGGCTCGACCTGTCGTGCGCGAACCCGGACTTCTCGATGCGCAGGCGTCTGACGCGGGTGGAACCCGCCACCGGCTAGAACCCTCGGCGCACGCGCCTTTACGCTGCTTTACCGCAGGCCCATCGCGGGGCAACCTGGGGCCGGCAGCATGGTGCCCATCCACTGCAGTCCACGAGGACACCATGTCTGTCAAACCCCGATCCCTCACTCCGATGCGCGGTGCGCGCCTGTTGGCGCTCGCGTGCGTGGTTGCGTTGAGCGGCGCCTATATGAGCGTCGCGCACGCGCAGCCCGCGATGGGCCCGGCCGCCGGGCCGATGATGTTCGGCCACGGTCCGCACGGTGGCCGCGGCCTCGAGCGCATGCTCGACGGCATCAACGCCAGCGCCGATCAGCGCAGCCGCATCCACGACATCGTGAAAGCGGCGCAGGCCGACCTGCGCAACCAGCGCGAGGCCTCCCGCGGCCTGCGCGAACGGGCGATGACGCTGTTCGCCCAGCCGACGGTCGACGCCAACGCCGTCGAGGCGCTGCGCCAGCAGATGCTGCAGCAGCACGACGCGATGAGCCGGCGCTGGACACAGGCGATGCTCGATGCTGCTGCGGTGCTGACGCCGGAGCAGCGCAAGCAACTGGTCGAGCGCATGCAACAGCGCCGCGACATGATGCAGCGCCATCAGCAGGAGCGTCGCGCGATCGAGCAACCCAAGGGTTAAGCTCGCACGCGCCGGCAGCGCCGGGCCCCGAGTCGACGGTGCCCGGCGCGGCCCGTTTCCAGATCCACCGAGCCGACCCCCATGAGCACGCGCCTGCTGCTGATCGACGACGACGCCCGGCTGACCGCGATGGTGGCCGACTACCTGAGCGCCAACGGCTTCGACGTGCAGGCCGCCGGCTCGCTGGCCGCCGGCCGCGAGTTGCTGCGCCAGGGTCCGTTCGACGCCCTGCTGCTCGACCTGATGCTGCCCGATGGCGACGGGCTCGACCTGACGCGCGAGTTGCGCGCCGATGCGCGCACGCGGCGGCTGCCGTTGCTGATGCTCACCGCGCGCGGCGAGCCGCCCGATCGCATCGTCGGGCTCGAGATCGGTGCCGACGACTACCTGCCCAAGCCGTTCGAGCCGCGCGAGCTGCTGGCGCGCGTGAAGGCGCTGCTGCGGCGCAGCGCGGCGCCGCTCGGCGACGACGAGGTGCTGCACTTCGGTCGCCTCGAAATCGACCTCGGTGCACGACAGGCGCGCATCGACGGCAAGCCGTGCGACCTCACCAGCCACCAGTTCGACCTGCTGGTCGTGCTGGCGCAAGGCGCCGGCCGCGTGCTGTCGCGCGACCAGATCATGGACGGCCTGAAGGGCCACCCGCTGGAGGCCTTCGACCGCAGCATCGACGTGCACGTGTCGCGCATCCGCGCGGCCATCGAAGACGACCCCAAGTCGCCCAAGCGGCTGCTCACCGTGCGCGGCGTCGGCTACGTGTTCGCGCGCAAGCAGGACGCCGAAGCCTGATGCCGGCGGCACGCGCCGCGCGGCGCGCACCATGAGCTCGCTGTACCTGCGCATCTGGCTCACCGTCGTGAGCGTGCTCGGCGCGTTCGCGCTGGTGTCGGGCTGGTTCGTGCAGCACCACCTCGAGAGCGAGCGGCAGCGCATCGAGGTTGCGGCCTCCGAGCGCCTGGGCGCCTGGGCCGAGCTGGTGCAACGCTCGCTGCCGCCGGCCGACGCCGCGCCCGACGAGCAGGCCGCGGCGCTGCGCGAGTGGTCGCTGCGGCTGCGCCTGCCGATGGCGCTCGACGACGTCGCCGGCCAGCGCATCGCGGCGTCCGACAGCTACCTGCGCCGTGAAGCGGACAGCGGCCGCGAAGGCGTGGCGGTGCGGCTCGACGACGGCCGCACGCTGTGGGTGATGCGGCCGGGCATGCGTCGATTCGCGGCACGCGACGGCGACACCCAGCAGGCCGCAGCGCGCGCCGGTCCGCTGCATCGGCCCGGCGGCCACTGGCCGGCCCCGTGGCTGCCACCACAGTGGCCGCCGAGCGTGGGCGTGCTCGCGCTGCTGGCGCTGCTGTTCGTCGCGGTGGCCGCCGGCGCCTACCCGGTGGTGCGCGGCCTGACGCGGCGGCTCGAGGGGCTGCAGCGCGGGGTCGAGCGCTTCGGTGCGGGCTCGCTCGGCCAGCGCGTCGACGAGGCCGGGCGCGACGAGGTGGCCGCGGTGGCGCGCAGCTTCAATCGCGCTGCCGCGCGCATCGAGGCTCTGGTGCGCTCGCACCAGAGCCTGCTGGCCAACGCCAGCCACGAGCTGCGCTCGCCGCTGGCGCGCCTGAAGATGGCGGTGGCGCTGCTGCCGCAGGCCGAAGGCGTGCAGCGCGACCGCCTGCGCCGCGAGGCCGAGGCCAACATCGCCGAACTCGACGAGTTGGTCGAGGAGGTGCTGCTCGCCAGCCGGCTCGACGCCGACGCATCGGCGATCAAGCGCGAGAACGTCGAGCTGCTCGGCCTGGCCGCCGAAGAGGCGGCGCGCGTCGATGCGCAAGCCAGCGGTGCGCAGTGCACGGTCAGCGGCGACGAGCGGCTGCTGCGCCGCGCGCTGCGCAACCTGCTCGAGAACGCGCGCCGCTACGGCGCCGGCGAGGTCGAGGTGTTCGTCGAGCGCGCGGGCGGCGCGGTGCAACTGCGCGTCTGTGATCGCGGCCCCGGTGTGCCCGAGGCCTACCGCGAGCGCATCTTCGAGGCGTTCTTCCGCCTGCCGGGGCACGCCGAGCGCGAAGGCGGCGTTGGACTCGGCCTGAGCCTGGTCAGGCAGATCGCCGAGCGCCACGGCGGCAGCGTGCGCTGCGACGCGCGCGACGGCGGCGGCAGCTGCTTCGTGATCACGCTGCCAACCCAAGCCACCTAGGCGGCGTGCGCCTCGCGTGCGCGCTCGCGTTGCATCCACAGCAGGAACGCCGTCAGCGCCACGCCCGCGCTGAACAGGCCGCCGGTCGACGCGATCCAGAAGCCGGTGGCGCCGCGCCAGCCCGGCGGCGCGATGCCCCAGGCGTCGAACGCGAGCACGTAGCCGCCGCCGAGCCCGAGGCCCCACATCGACAGCGCGAATACCACCAACGACACCACGGTGATGCGCCAGGCCCGCAGCACGAACTGCGCCAGCGTCTGCAGCGCGTCGCTCAAGTGGAACAGTGTCACCCAACTGAGCAGCGTCAGCGCCACCGAGGCCACTGCCGCATCGGCGGTGTACAGCCGCACGATCGGCGCGCGTGCGAGGTACACCAGCGAGCCGACCAGTGCGGCCATCAGCAGGGTCACCTGCAGGCCATGCACGCCGAGCCGGCTCGCATCGCCCAGTCCGTTAGCGCCGAGCCGCTGCGCCACCAGCGTCGAGGTGGCGTTGGCCAGCGACAGCGGCACCATGAACATCATCGACACCAGGTTCACCGCGATCTGGTGGCCGGCCACCGGCGTGGTGCCGAGCCGCGCGATGAAGATCGCCATGAACGCGAAGCCGGTCACCTCGATCAGGATCGTCAGGCCCATCGGCACGCCCAGCCGCAGCAGGGCCGCGAGCGCCTCGCGCCGCGGGCGGTCCAGCCGGCGCAGCGCGAAGCGCTCGTAGAAGCGGTCGCTGCGCAGCACCACGAAGGCGGCGATCGCCTGCGCCCACATCGCCACCAGCGTCGACAGCCCGCAGCCGGTGACGCCGAGCGCCGGCAGGCCCAGCACGGGGACGCCGAACACCAGCGCCGCCGACAACGGCACCTTCAGGCCCAGCCCGGCGAGCTGCAGCGCCATCACCGCCTTGGGCCGCGACACCGCGATGTTGAAGCCGCGGTAGACGGTGAACAGCAGCGACGCCGGCAGCGCAGCCGCCAGCGCCAGCAGGTAGGCGCGGATCTTCTCGGCCACCTCCGGCGTGGCGCGCGACAGCGCCAGGAACGGCGCCGGAAACACCAGCACGGTGCTGCCGATCACCGACAGCCCGAGCGCGAGCCACACGCCCTGGTGCAGCTGGTGACCGGCCTCGGCCAGACGCTTGGCGCCGTAGAGCTGGCCGGCGATCGGCCCGATCGCCAGCACCACCCCCATCAGACCGATGAACACCGTGATGTAGGCCGCCGAGCCGACGGCCAGCGCCGCCAGATCGATGGCACTGGTGCGGCCGACCAGCACCGTGTCGACGGTCGAGAAGCCGAGCACCGCCAACTGGCCGATCAGCACCGGCCACGCCAGCGCGGCGATCTGCCGTGCATCGTCGCGCCACTGCGCCGCGCTCGGCGCGGCGCCACCCGCCTGCGGGTTCGTCACCGCGGGCGCTCCGTCATGGGCGCGCAGGCGCTGCCGGCGGCCACTGCGGGTGATCGACCCCGCTGGCGGTGCGCGCGCGCTCGGCATAGCGGTTGAACCGCCAGGCCGTACCCTGCAGCGTGATGCGGCGCCAGACGGCGCGCTTGTCGGCCGGCGCCATCAGCGGCCAGCGCTGCACCTCGCCTTCGGTGCGGCCGCAGCCCTTGCACACCGGATCGCCCTGCGCGGTGGAGCAGATCGCGATGCACGGCGCGTCGGGCGTCGAGGCATACCAACGCAGCCAGGCGTCGCGTGCGGCCGCGGAGAACGACGCCTCGTCGGCCTCGAGCTCGTGGGTGTACACGAGCAAGCCATACACCTCGGCCAATGCGCGCACCTCGGCGCACGCGGTGATGCCGTCGAGCGACGGCGAGCGCTCGCGCCACCAGTTGATGGCGGCCTCGATGTCGGTGATGTGGATGGCGGCCATCGCGGGGCGGCAAGAATACCTGCTTCGTTCGGCGCCGCTGCGGCCGACGATGTAAGAAGCGGCGCGGGCGCGCGACCCAGTCGGAGCCGGGCCGCCGGCGATCCCGCGGCCCGAAGCCATCGAGCGAGCCCATGAACCGACGTCGCACCCTGCTGGCCGGCAGCGCCGCGCTGTCGCTGCTCGGCGCCGCCCCAGCGCCGCGAGCGCAAACCTGCAGCGCCGAGTCGGGCGCCACGGTGCCCACGGTGGTCGAGCTGTACACCTCGGAGGGCTGCAGTTCGTGCCCGCCGGCCGACCGCTGGCTGTCGACGCTGAGAGACGCGCCCGGCGTGATCGCCGTTGCGTTCCATGTCGACTACTGGGACGGGCTCGGCTGGAAGGACCGTTTCGCCAGCCCGCGCTACAGCCAGCGTCAGGCACGGCTGCAGGTCGCCGACGGCGTGCGCAGCCCGTACACGCCGCAGGTGCGAGTCAACGGCAGAGACTGGCGGCGCTGGCCGCAACTGCCGCCGGCCGCGGCGCGATCGACCGTGCGCCTGGCTCTGCACCGGGCGGGCGATGGCGTGTTCGTCGAGGCGCAAGACCCTGCCGGCGCGCCGCTGACGCTGTGGTGGGCGGCGCTCGAGGACGGCCACGTCAGCGACGTGCGCGCCGGCGAGAACGGCGGCGTTCGCCTGCGCCACGACCACGTGGTGCGCGACTACGGCAGCGGCGCACCGTGGCGCGGCGCGCTGCAAGAGCGCATCGCGGTGCCGGCGCGCGGCGAGGGCGGCCGGCCGCTGCGCGTGATCGCGGTGGTCAACGACGTCGGCGGCGCCGTCGTGCAGGCCGTGCAGTTGCGTTGCGACTGAATCGCTTCAGACCGCAGCCCTGATCAGGTCGCTCGCCTTCTCGGCGATCATGATCGTCGGCGCGTTGGTGTTGCCCGCGACGATGCGCGGCATGATCGAGGCGTCGACCACGCGCAGCCCTTGCATGCCGTGCACGCGCAGTTGCGGGTCGACCACGTCGAGCGCGCCCGAGCCCATGCGGCAACTGCCTACCGGGTGGTAGATGGTGTCGGCGCGGCTGCGGATGAAGGCCTCGATCTCGTCGTCGCTGTGCGCCGCGGCCGAGGCCGCGAACTCGCGCCCGGCGTACCCGGCCAGCGCCGGCTGCGACAGGATCGTGCGCATCGCCTTGAAGCCGCGCACCAGGCGCTGCATGTCTTCTGGCTCGGCCAGGAAGTTGGGGTCTATGCGTGGCGCGGCGGTCGGGTCGGCGCTCGCCAGCGTCACGCGGCCGCGGCTCTTCGGGCGCAGCAGGCACACGTGGCACGAGTAGCCGTGGCCGAACACCGTCTTGCGGCCGTGGTCGATCAGCTTGCCGATCACGAAGTGCAGTTGCAGGTCGGGCAGCGGCTCGTCCGCGCTGCTCCTGATGAAGCCGCCGGCCTCGGCGAAGTTGGTGGTCAGCATGCCGCTGCGCGCGCGCCGCCACTCGAAGACGCCGCGCACCACGCGCACAGCGCCCGCCAGCGACAGGCCGAACAGATCCTTCAGGTGCGGCGCATCGAACACCTGCACGACGTCGGGGTGGTCGTGCAGATGGTGGCCGACGCCGGGCAGGTCGTTCACCACCGCGATGCCCAGCCGCTGCAGTTCGTCGCCCGGGCCGATGCCCGAGAGCATCAGCAGCTGCGGCGACTGCAGCGCGCCGGCGCAGAGCAGCACCTCGCGCGTGGCGGCCAGGCGCTGCCGGCCGCCGGCCTGGATGAATTCGACGCCGGTGGCGCGCCTGTCCTCGCTGACGATGCGGCTGACGCGCACGTCGGTGAACACCGTCAGGTTGGGTCGCGAGCGCGCCGGCGCGAGGTAGGCGTCGGCAGCGCTGCAGCGCTCGCCGTTGCGGTGCGTCACCTGGTACAGGCCGACGCCTTCCTGCTCGGCGGCGTTGAAGTCGACATTGGCGGCGTAGCCAGCCTGCCGCGCCGCCTCGACGAACACCGGGCCAAAGCGGTTCGGGCTGCGCAGGTCCATCACGTTGAGCGGGCCGCCGCTGCCGTGCCAGGCATCGGCGCCGCGTTCGTTGTGCTCGGAGCGCCTGAAGTACGGCAGCACGTCGTCGTAGCCCCAGCCGGCGTTGCCCTCGGCCGCCCAGTGGTCGTAGTCGCTGCGGTGGCCGCGGATGTAGACCATCGCGTTGACCGAGCTCGAACCACCGAGCACCTTGCCGCGCGGCTGGTAACCGCGCCGGCCGTTCAGCCCGGCCTGCGGCACGGTCTCGAATGCCCAGTTGGCCTGCCCGTTCTTGGCCAGCACCGCGAGCCCGGCGGGGCAGTGGATGAGCACGCTCGTGTCGGGCGGCCCCGCTTCGAGCAGCGCCACCCGCACCTTGGGGTCTTCGCTCAGGCGTGCTGCGAGTACGCAGCCGGCCGAGCCGCCGCCCACGATCAGGTAGTCGAACGATTGCACTTCGGGTTCCGGCCAGCAGCGGTGACGAGGGTTTCGTCGAAAGTGGCGCGGATGATATCGATCGCGTCGCCGGCCGGATTGGAGTCGGGCGTCTACGGCGGCGGCGTGCGATACGGCGGCGGCGATGCGGCCGTGCCGACCTGCAACTGGTCGATCACCTGCTCGACATCGTCGATCACCCGCACGAGCTGCTCGAGCGCCGCCTTCTGCTCGGCCCGGGCGACGCAGCCCTTGAGCCACACCCAGCGGCGCTGGCCTTCGATCCACAGGCTGGTGTCGGCGAAGCGGCCGTCGGCGGTGATGGCCTTGGCCACCCGCGGCGCGATCTCCTTGTCGTACAGGTAGGCGTTGGGCAGCCGGCAGCGCCCGGCCCGGTAGCAACTGGTGCCGCGTTCGGCGCGGTAGTGCGCCTCGCTGCGCATCTGCTGCGCGGTGAGCAGCGGCGGATCGGGCGCCGGGCAGGCCGGCATTGCCGCGGTCACCTGGACGAACGGGTCGTCGAACCAGTTGCGGCGCTCGCTCGGCGCGTCGTCGGCAACGGCTGCCAGCGCGGCGGCGGCCAGCACCGAAGCGGCCGCCCGCACCCGGTAGCGAGGTGGCACGCTCAAACGGCGACCCATGGCGGGAGTCGATTTGCGGCTACATTAGCGGCACAGACAAGCAAGAGGCCGTTTCGCAAGGTCTTCGAGCCGCCGCCGCGCACCATGCGCCGGCCGCCCCCAGTTCCCGGTTTGACGTTCCTTGAGTGTTTCTGTCCGCGCCGTGCAGGTGCCGGCGCGCGATTCAATTTCATCCAAGGAAATTCATTCATGAGTACGGAAGAAACACAAACCGGTGTCGTCAAGTGGTTCGACGACGCCAAGGGCTTCGGCTTCATCAAGCCTGAGAACGGCGGCAAGGACTTGTTCGCGCACCACAGCG